>CADBPX010000069.1 GCA_902796625.1 uncultured Pseudomonadota bacterium | reverse complement strand
TTCCGTTTAAATTACCTAAATCTTCAATAGTCTTATATTCTTGCATATTTTATTCCTTATTAAATAAATAGTTCGCCGCACAATTTACGTTATGCGGCGAAAATCATTTTATTATCCGTTAACTTTTGCCATATGAGCAATTAAATCCAAAATTTTATTAGAATAACCCCATTCATTATCATACCAACTGACAACTTTAACAAAGGTATCGGTTAATTGAATACCGGCTTTTGCATCAAAAATCGAAGTATGCGGATCGCCCAAGAAATCTGAAGAAACAACCGCATCTTCCGTATATCCCAAAATTCCCTTCAATTCACCTTCTGATGCTTTTTTCATTGCCGCACAAATTTCTTCATATGTCGCCGGTTTAGCCAAATTGACTGTTAAATCAACAACTGAAACATCTAAAGTCGGCACCCGCATAGACATACCTGTTAATTTACCGTTTAATGAAGGAATTACTTTACCGACGGCTTTTGCAGCACCGGTTGATGACGGAATAATGTTGCCGGAAGCTGCACGTCCACCACGCCAGTCTTTGGCCGAAGGACCATCAACGGTTTTTTGTGTTGCTGTTGTCGAGTGAACGGTTGTCATTAAACCTTCTTTGATACCGAATGCATCATGCAAAACCTTAGCTATCGGAGCTAAGCAGTTAGTTGTGCAAGATGCGTTGGAAACAAATTGAGTTCCTTTAACATAGGCATCAGTATTAACTCCGCATACAAACATCGGAGTATCATCTTTTGACGGTGCCGACATAACAACATATTTAGCACCGGCATCAATATGACCTTGAGCTTTTTCTTTAGTTAAGAATAAACCGGTTGATTCTACGACATAATCAGCATTTACTTCACTCCACTTTAAATCAGCCGGGTTCTTTTCTGCCGTAACACGAATAGCCTTGCCGTTAACAACTAATTTTCCGTCTTTAACATCAACCGTACCTTTAAAGCGGCCATGCATTGTATCATATTTAAGCATATAAGCCATATAATCAACATCAATTAAATCGTTTATACCAACAATTTCGATATCATTTCTTTCTTGAGCGGCGCGGAAAACCAAACGTCCGATACGACCAAAACCATTAATACCAACACGAACAACCATTTTATTATCCTTCCTGTTAAATTTATTTAAGTGCGGCCACGCCCCGCACGGGCATATTGTTTCAAAAAACTGGTGTTAATTTATCATTAAAGATTATTTTTTCAAGTAAAATCTTTCAATAACTTATATCATATTGCAAAACTTTCTATCTGTTTGATAAGTTTTTAATACTTGTCTTCAAAAGATTGATAATGACAGCGAGTAATTGCCATAGCCAAAGCATCGGATGAGTCATTATTTTTCGGATGACAACCCGGCAATAACACCTTAACCATTGTTTCAACCTGTTCCTTTGCTGCTCGACCAACCCCCACAAGAGCTTTTTTTACCTTATTTGGTTCATATTCATACAGCGGAATACCATAATATCCAGGTACCAGCACCACCACCCCACGCGCCATACTTAATTTTAATGAAGAATCCGGATTAACATTTAAGAAAGTCTTCTCTATTGCCGCCTCAGCCGGTTTATATGTCTCAATAACCTCGCATAAAGAGCGAAATATAATGTTCAATCTTTCTTCAATGCTTTGCTTCGGATTAGTTGGAATAAAACCGTCCGCAATATATTGCAGACGGTTTCCGTTTACTTCGATTATTCCCCAGCCGGTTGATGATAAGCTCGGATCAAGTCCCAAAATACGCATATTTACTCTTCACCGGAAAGTTGGGCCATAATATCATCAGCTATCTCGGCATTATGATAAACATGTTGTACATCTTCATCATCTTCCAGAGCATCAACGAACTCTAAAAACTTTTTAGCTGTTTCTAAGTCGGCAATTTCCGTTTTGACTGTCGGTTTCCAATCCAAACGTGATGCCGAAGGCGTTCCGTATTTAGCCTCTAATGCCGATGTAACTGCCGAAAGATCATCAGGCAAGGTCTCAATTTCATGATTTTCTTCATCACTGACAACATCATTGGCACCGGCTTCCAATGCTGCTTCAAACATTTCATCAGCACCAGCAACCGTTACCGGATATTGAATATAGCCAATTCTTTCAAAATTGAATACCACAGAACCGCTTTCTCCCATTGTTCCGCCGCGTTTGCCGAATATAGTACGGATATTGCCTGCCGTACGATTTTTATTATCGGTCAAAGCTTCAACAATTACCGCCACTTTATTGGACGAGAACCCTTCATAGCGCATTGCCACAAAATCAGCTCCTCCGGCAACCGTTGTTGCCTTTGCAATAGCTCTCTCAATATTATCTTTCGGCATACTTTCAGCCCGTGCCGCTTGAATAGCCAAGCGCAACCGAGGATTCTTGTCAGGTTCCGGTAAGCCGCTCTTGGCAGCAACGGTTATTTCACGAGCCAACTTAGCAAAAACACGAGCTTTTTTGGCATCTTGAGCTCCCTTGCGATACATAATATTCTTAAATTGCGAGTGTCCTGACATTTTTTTATTCTCCTTTAAATAACATATTATGGGCTTTTATAGCCCATAATTGTATATATTTTCAAGTATTTTTTTTTAAAATAATAACAACTTCTTAATCGTCGACCGATAGTTCTACACTTGTCAGCAAAAATTCCGGAGTCTTACGTCCAAAAGTTTTGTATCTTTTCATCAAATTGACTGCCTCAGCATCTCTGTCATCATCTAAGCGTTTTATTTTTTTACAATTTTCTCGACGACTTGATGTGGCTTTTGTATCCTGTTCATGGTTAACCGGCATCTCTTCGTGAATTGCTTCTGCCTCTTTATTTCTATCAATTTTAATTTCTTCCGGTGTTTGCAATATTTTATCCAAAATACTCTGTGTTTCTTTTGAACGACGGTTGGTAAATACAATATTTTGCTTATCGGCAGGCAAAGCCGCTAACACAACTTCCAAATTTTTAAGTTGATGCAGTTTTTTGATTAAATTTATGTCATCAACTACCAAAATATTGATTTGCGAAAGGTCAATTTTTTCTTCTTTCATCAAATCAATCAAAAGATTTGGTGTTGCAATAATGACATTAGCCTCACCATCTATTCCGTCTTCATCATTCAATAAAGTATTTTCATTAATCTCATGATATTTATTTAACACAGCCAAGCTGTCGGAAACTATCATTGACTGCTTGGAACTTGCAGTTATAATTAAAATATTCTGCCCTTCATGACGGGAAATTATATCAATTAAAGGTAAAACATACGAATATGTCTTACCACACTGTGACGGCGCAATAGCAAATACGTCCTTTCCGGCTAAAATAGATGGAATTACATCAACTTGAACGGTTGTTGGTGTACTTATCCCCTCTTCTTCAAGAGCTTTAACTGTTCTTTCACTTAATCCTAAATCTAAAAAATTCATTATTCCTTCCTTTACTAGACTTCTGGTACAGATACTTTTGTCTGTAGTTCCGGAGCAACCGGCGATTTATCAACCCGATTAATTTCTTTTCCGGCCAGTATATCCTTAATTTCATCACCGGTTAGCGTTTCATATTCCATTAACGCTTGCGCCAATTTTTCCAATTCATCGTCATGTTCTTGCAAAATGCGTTTAGCTTCGTCATATGCTGTCGAAACAAACCGCTTAATTTCTGCATCAACCAGACGGGCGGTATCTTCGCTCATATTTTTATTTTGTGTTACAGAGCGTCCTAAAAATACCTCACTGGAATTTTCAGCATATAAGACCGGTCCCAATTTATCACTCATACCCCATTCCGTAACCATGGAACGAGCTAAATTTGTGGCGGCGGCAATATCCGAAGAAGCTCCTGACGTTACCTTATCATAGCCGAATTTCAATTCTTCACTGACGCGGCCACCCATACAAATCACCAGACGAGAAAGCATCTTAGCACGCGTATATGAATATTGATCCTTTTCCGGAAGTTGCTGAACCATTCCTAAAGCCCTGCCCCGTGGGATAATGGTTGCTTTATGAATTGGATCTGTTTCGGCAACGTGCAATGAACATATGGCGTGTCCGGCTTCATGATAAGCTGTCAATTTCTTTTCTGCCTCATCCATAGCCATAGATTTGCGTTCATTGCCCATCAAAACTTTATCTTTAGCATTATCGAAGTCCTCTGCCGTTACCTTACGTTTGTTTCTTCGTGCCGCCAGTAACGCCGCTTCATTAACCAAATTGGCCAGATCTGCTCCGGAAAATCCCGGTGTACCACGGGCAATAATTGATAAATTGACATCGCGAGCCAAAGGAACTTTACGAACGTGAACCTGCAAAATTTCTTCTCGTCCCTTTACATCTGGATTACTCACCGTAACTTGTCGATCAAAGCGCCCCGGACGCAATAAAGCCGGATCCAAAACATCAGGACGGTTTGTTGCCGCAATTAATATCACATTTTCGTTCGGTTCAAATCCATCCATTTCAACCAACAACTGATTTAATGTCTGTTCACGCTCATCATTACCGCCTCCCAAGCCGGCACCACGATGACGGCCGACAGCATCTATCTCATCAATAAACAAAAGGCATGGAGCATTTTTCTTGGCCTGTGCGAACATATCACGAACCCGTGAAGCGCCAACACCAACAAACATTTCCACAAAATCAGAGCCGGAAATAGAAAAGAACGGAACATTTGCCTCTCCGGCAACGGCTTTTGCCAACAGTGTTTTTCCCGTTCCCGGAGGACCGACTAACAAAACTCCCTTAGGAATTTTTCCTCCCAGCCTCTGAAACTTTTTAGGATCTTTCAAAAAATCAATTATTTCTTCCAGCTCCTGCTTAGATTCATCAGCACCTGCAACATCGGCAAAGGTCACTTTTTTATTGCTTTCAATCAAGCGAGCACGTGATTTTCCGAAGCTCATTGCTTTGTTATTGCCGGCATTAGCTTGCCGCATAAAGAATATCCACACTCCGATAAGTAATATCATCGGAAACCAAGAAATTATAACGCTCCATAATGTCTCTCCAGATGTATCTTGCGGACGAGCATCAACCTTAACTGAATTTTCCAGCAAAGTATCAACCGTAGACGGGCTATATGGCGCAAAAGTTATAAATTTCTTGCCATCACGGGTTGAGCCGGAAATCTCAGGACCGGAAATAACAACGCTATCAACTTTTTTATCCTTAACATTTTGCATAAACTCAGAATAAGGAATATTATCAAACTGACTATTAAACCCTTTTTTACCGGTATAACTGAACACAAAGGTCAATAAAACAAATACTATCAGCCAAACAACAATATTTTTCGTAAAATTCATAATGTTTCCTATTTGTTAATTATTTATTACATATATAATTTTAAAAACCGTAAAACACAAGTAATTTTAAAAATTACGCACTTATGTTAGAATTTCTTTTTTTAAAAATTCCGTTTTCATATCCTTGTATTTGTGAATTGTCATCAGCCATATTTAATCTTTTCATCGTTAATGCAACATATTTACGCTCACGCTCAATTCCCAAATAGCGACGATTTAACTTTTTAGCAACAACAGCCGTTGTTCCGGATCCGACAAACGGATCAAAAACCAAATCACCTTCATTACTGGAAGCTAAAATCAACTTAGCTATAAGTTTTTCCGGTTTTTGGGTCGGATGTTCGGTATTTTCTGGCATTGACCAAAACGGAATTGTAATATCAGTCCAAAAATTTGATGGGGCAGTATAACGCATTTTCTGGCCGTTAACCTCAATCCAATCTCTGGGTTGTCCGATACCATCTCTATAAGGAGCTAAAACTTGCCGTTGCATCTTTACTGCCTCTAAATTAAAGGTATAGTTATCCGATTTTGTAAAAAACCAGATATCTTCAAGACAATTCTTCCAATTATTTTCGGCAGCTCTTCCCTTTTCCCGTTCCCATGATATACGATTTTGTAACACAAAATATTTACAGGCAACCTGTGGAATAACCACCGATGTTTGCCAGTCAGAACAAATATAGATGCTGGCATTCGGCTTTAAAACACGCACAACTTTAGAAAGCCATTTATCCAACCATTTTTGATAATTTTTTATTTCCATCTGCCGAAAAGTTGTACCGGCAAACTTTTTGGTCAGATTATACGGAGGATCAACTACCATTAAGTCCACAAAATTATCCGGCAAAAAACGTAAGGCATAGAACGTATCTTGCCAGATTATTTTATTGGAAAAATCATCAATTTTTTTTTGCGAAGACAGCTTAATGGCAAGACGCGACAAACGCACTTCTTCGTGCGGTGTTAACTTAATAGTTTTATTCCTTGTCGCCTGCTTAGATATCACTGATCCTCACCAAACCGAGAGTTTACCAATAAACTGATTGCATCAATTGCTTTCTGTTCTTCGTTCCCCATAGCTATAATCTTGATTATACTGCCTTTTGAAGCTGAAAGCATCATCAGGCTGAGAATCGAACAACCGTCAGCTTCAACGCCATCTTTTTCAACCCGCACCGTAGCATCTAAATCAGCCACACATTTAACAAAAGCTGCGGCAGCGCGCGCATGTAATCCTTTTTGATTACAAATCTTAAGTTCTTTCTCAATCATGGCACTATTTTGTCCCGCCCAACAGCTGTGAGGCAACATTAATATGTTTTTTACCGGCCTCCTGTGCACATTCGACACACTCTGACAACTCCATATCTTGACGAACACTGGCCAGTTTTATCAACATAGGAAGATTAACACCGGCAATAACATCGTAATTACCATGACCGATAATTGATATTGCTAAATTTGATGGAGTTCCTCCAAACATATCTGTAAGCAATAAGACACCTTTTCCGCTATCTACAGTTTTAACTTTCTTCAGAATTTCCTGCCGACATGCTTCAACATCATCTTCCGGACCGATACAAACGCATTCTACCTGTTCTTGCTTACCGACAACATGTTCCATGGCGGCAACAAATTCCAGAGCTAAATTTCCGTGAGTAACAAATACTAAACCGATCATTTTTCCTCACCGCCGGTCCATACTTTAATTGCACCAAATGATTTCAATAGCTCGTCTTTGCTTTTTGCTTTAAACAACTCATCAGCCCGTACACGCCGACCTTGGAAAACAATTTCTTCCACATTTTCAACCGGAACAGCATATAC
>CADBPX010000068.1 GCA_902796625.1 uncultured Pseudomonadota bacterium | reverse complement strand
TTGCTGCTTTTATTTCACGCATATAATTGCGCTCCATTTACAATGTAAGATTATTATTATATAAAATAAGAAAAGTCAAGTAAAAATAAGAAATATACAAGATTTTTGTTGCTAGAACAGAACCCACCGAATACACCGATGGGTTCTTACTCTTACAAAACAGTCGCTGTGAATTATTTATATTGCGCTAAATGCTCTAACAGAGAACGTTTTTCATTCACATTTTCTTGAGCTTTATTCAGCAACATATTATAGCGTTCCGGATTAGACTTATTGACAACTTGGAAACGTGTCTCACTAGCCATAAATTCTGACAAAGGCTTCGTTGGGGCTTTAGAATCAAGCATCAACGGCGCCTTGCCTTCTTTTACATTTTCCGGATTATAGCGATAAATCGGCCAACTTCCGCTTTCAACCGCATTTTTCTGATGCGTTAAACCGTCTGTCATATTCAGACCTTGGTTAATACACGGACTGTAAGCGATAATGATAGAAGGGCCGTCATAAGCTTCTGCTTCGTTCATCGCCTTAATAACCTGCATATCATTGGCACCCATAGCAACTTGAGCCACATAAACATTGCCATAAGACATCGCTATCATGCCCAAATCTTTCTTCGGCAACTCTTTACCGGCAATGGCAAATTTTGCCGAAGCTCCCATTGGCGTAGCCTTAGATTGCTGACCACCGGTATTAGAATATACTCCGGTATCAACAACCAAAATATTAATGTTGCGACCTGAAGCAATTGCGTGATCAACTCCGCCGAAACCAATATCATATGCCCAGCCGTCACCGCCGATAATCCACACTGATTTTTTAATCAGATAGTCGGCGACTTCATTAAGATGCTGGGCCTTTTCGCCGCTGATATTACGCAACTTTGCACGCAAAGCATTAACATTGTCACGTTGTGCATCAATTTCAATATCATTCGACTGTGGATTTTGCATAATTGCATCAACCACATCACCCAATTGATCCTTCAACTCTAACAGCAAAGACTTAGCCATTTCAGCACCATGATCAATAGAAATGCGCATACCCAAACCAAATTCGGCATTATCTTCAAACAAAGAGTTTGCCCAAGCTGGACCATGGCCTTTTTCATCTTTACAATACGGTGTTGTCGGCAAATTACCGGAATAAATTGAAGAACAACCGGTTGCATTCGCAACAACCATCCGATCACCAAATAACTGTGTCAACAGTTTGATATACGGAGTTTCGCCACAACCGGCGCAAGCACCTGAAAATTCAAACAAAGGTTGAATCATTTGCGTAGTCTTTGGCAAGTTCTTCGTTACTTCCGTACGCTTAACATACGGCAAGGTTTCAAAGAAATTCCAATTTTCTTTTTCCTCTTCCAAATGATTTTCAATATGATCCATGTTAATGGCATGTAATTCCGGATTCTCCTTATTTTTAGCCGGACAAGCCGAAACACAAACACCGCAACCGGTACAATCTTCCGGAGAAATTTGTAAAATAAACTTCTTACCGGCAAATTCTTTACCCTTGTACTCTGCAGTCTTCAAGGTTTTCGGTGCGCTCTGTAACTCTTCTTCGGTTGCAACTTTCATCCGAATTACCCCGTGCGGACAAACAATAGAGCATTTACCGCATTGAATACAGGTATTTTGATCCCAAACCGGAATTTCTGTTGCAATGCAACGCTTTTCAAACTGTGTAGTTGCTGTCGGCCAAGTTCCGTCTACCACATCTTTTAATTCCGATGTTTTTACGCTATCTCCTTCGTCAGCGATCAATTTTGCCGTCAAACCTTTAACAAACTCAGGCGCATTTTCCGGAACTGCTGCCAAACGATGGAATGTTGAAGTCACATGATCTGGATATTTTACCTCAAACAAGTGTTCTAATGAAGCATCAACAGCAGCATAGTTTTTCTCAACAATAGCATCGCCTTTTTTGCCGTAAGTTTTTTTAATAGCAGCCTTGATCTGAGCAATTGCCTCTTCACGCGGTAAAATATTGGAAATCGCAAAGAAACAAGTTTGCATCACGGTATTAATACGCTGTCCCATACCGGTTGCCCGCGCTACTTCTACCGCATTGATTGTATAAAACTTAAGATGTTTAGCTAAAATTTGCTCTTGAACTTCTATTGGCAAATGATCCCAAACTTCATCAGCTTTATATGGAGCATTTAATAAAAATGTTGCCCCATCTTTAGCAATTCGCAAAATGTCCACTTTTTTCATAAATTGGAATTGATGGCAGGCAACGAAATCGGCCTTACTTACAAGATAAGCCGAGCGGATCGGATTATCGGAAAAGCGCAGGTGTGATGTTGTCATTGAACCGGATTTACGAGAATCGTAAACAAAATATCCCTGCCCGTATTTACCGGCATCTTCGGCAATAATTTTGATAGAGTTTTTGTTAGCACCAACTGTACCGTCAGCGCCTAAACCAAAGAACACGGCACGAACAACATCATCAGGTTCAACATCAAAATTTACATCATAAGTTAAAGATTTATGTGTTACATCGTCTTCTATGCCGACAGTAAAGCCGTTGATCGGATGTGCGGAAACTGCATTTTCGAACACGGCTTTAGCCATAGCCGGCGTAAACTCTTTTGAAGATAAACCGTAACGACCACCGTAAATTTTCGGCAAGTTTGCCAATTTTCCATTAGAAAAAGCTTGAGATAACGCAGTTACAACATCTAAATACAAAGGTTCACCCAACGCACCTGATTCTTTGGTGCGATCCAAAACCGAAATTGTTTTAACTGTTTTCGGCAAAACTCTCAGTAGAGACTCAGCCGGGAACGGACGATATAAATGAACTTTCAAAACGCCCAGCTTTTCACCTTTTGCGTTCAGATACTCAATGGCTTCTTCAACCGTTTCCGCGCCTGATCCCATAACAACAATAACATTCTCGGCATCTTGAGCACCGATATAATCCACAACATGGTATTTGCGACCGGTAATTTTCGCAAACTTGTCCATCTCTTCCTGAACAATACCTTCAACTTTTTCATAATACGGATTTGATGCCTCACGGCCTTGGAAAAATACATCCGGATTTTGTGCCGTACCGCGAATAACCGGAGCTTCAGGTTTTAAGGCATTTTCAACATTGAATTTATAATTAACGCCGTCAAGCATAGCCCGTAAGTCATCATCTGACAGTAACTTGATTTTCTTAATTTCGTGAGATGTTCTGAAACCATCAAAGAAATGCAAGAAAGGTACTCTTGAACGTAATGTCGAGGTCTGAGCAATCGCCGCCATATCGGCAGCTTCCTGCACCGAATTTGAGCATAACATAGCAAATCCGGTTTGCCGACAACCCATTACATCGGAATGATCACCATAAATAGACAATGCGTGATATGCCAAAGAACGAGCGGCCACATGCATAACAAAAGGTGTCAACTCTCCGGCAATTTTATACATATTCGGAATCATCAACAATAAACCTTGAGAGGCCGTAAATGTTGTTGTTAATGAGCCTGCTTGTAAAGCTCCATGGCAAGCACCAGCGGCACCAGCTTCCGATTGCATTTCCTGAACGTCTGGAGAAACGCCCCATAAATTCTTTTGCTTAGCTGCTGACCAAGCATCAGCCCACTCTCCCATTGGGGACGAAGGGGTAATCGGATAAATTACGCAAACTTCATTCATTCTGTGTGCCACTGAAGCGCAAGCTTCATTGGCATCCATCATTTTCATTTTAACTTCTGACATTTATAAATACCTTTAACTAATTACATTAATACAGAGTACTTTCGCTGTAATTTTGATAAAAAACACCCTGCTTCTGGCGAATTTTATAGCACAAAAACAACAAAAATCAAGCACCATTACCAATAATATCCACGCTTATTTTTTTTACAAATATTATAATAAAACTTGACAAAATAATAAAACAGACATATATTCGTCGTTACGATTATATCATTATGTAGTTCATTAAAAATTATTGTTATGAAAAAAATTATTTTAGCTAACGGATTAACCATTCTTTTTTCAGATCGGAATGTCCGCACAAAGTACAATCCGGCAGATTTCATGCTGTCACTTACTTTTTGTGGCGGACATATAACTGAACCCAAACTCGGTCTGGCTTCGTTGTACGAAAAAATTGTTACTAACACCGATCCTTCGCTATCATCTTTTTGCGGTGGCGATATTACCAGTTTCTATGCTGTCGGCCAAAGTAGCAATTTGGAAGTAAGATTACGCAGTTTATACTTA
>CADBPX010000067.1 GCA_902796625.1 uncultured Pseudomonadota bacterium | reverse complement strand
TGAATTAAAGAAAACAATCGGTATTCCGGCCTCCATCCGTGAATACGGTATTGATGAAAAAGTATTTAAGGATAATCTGGATAAACTAGTGCGTTTAGCTTTTGATGACCAGTGCACCGGCGCTAATCCGGTATATCCGCTGATGAATGAAATCAAGCAGATTTATCTTGATGCTTATGAAGGAAAATTCTAAAAAATAAACTATAAATACTTACTAAAAGAACACCGTTACATCGGTGTTCTTTTAACTTTTGATATACAGCTATTCAATAGGCAAGCAATAATCTTTTTGTTGCAAATAAAACATTAATTCTTTATCTGCCAAATCGGTTTCGGCGTTATGCTGTGCCGGCGTAACATTAACTTTGCCCAATCCTAAAACCTGACGTTTCTGGTCATATTTTTCCAGTAACTCGCTATAAAGATTTAAGATTTCTTGAAGATCAGTGTCAGGAATGCGGCAAGTGACCGAATAATCGTATAAAATTCCGTCAACATCAACTTTATTGGTCAGTTTAATTTCACATACATCATCAACATTTTCGGCCGACATACCGCGCATTGTCACAACATTCAGGTCTTCTTGCTGTTGCCAAGATCCGTAGTAATCGGTTTTCTTGCGGCAAGCGCTTAAAGCAAACAGCATTCCCTTATAGTCATAATCAGGAACATTTTTGTATTGGGCAATATCTTTATTTTTCAACAACGTTTGCAAATCATCAAAACTGTGAATATTCGGTAATATATCCATAGGCACATATAAGTCAAAAAAGTTATATTCAATGTGGCAACGATTTTTTTCCCGACCGATAATTTCAGCTTTTTCTGCTATAAACAAAGTTTTTTTAATGGTTTTATCCGCTTGACACTTACTAAGAGAGGTAATGAAAGAATGTGGAAATATATTATATTGTTGTCTCTCTGTAATAACTTGCGACCGAATATCGTCGGTTGTTTGTTTTTTCAGCAACTGTGTGGCTTCATCGTCATTTGCTTCTTCAGTTTCCATAACCGGATCAGTATTTTCCGGAGATAATAGTGGCATTTCATCAACATTATCAACAGCTTCCGGTTCTTGGATATTTGTGGTATTAGTCTTATTTTCGAGCAAACCGGTAATGTTTTGTGCATCAGGCTGTGAAATCTCATCAGCCATAGCCAATACCGGCAACAAGGTTAATACAAAGACATAAAACAACTTCATTTTGCCCTCACGATGCTTATTATAAAACATTTTCTCTTATTTGTCACTATACGAAAAAACTATACACAACAAACAAAAAAGGAGCAACTGAATTGCTCCTTTTCCGGTCTTTAAGTGTTGTCAGGAGAAAAATTTGGCTCATGAAATCCGTTCATAGCTATATCTCAGAACACACAACTGCAAAGACCTACCGCTACAGGCATTAATTGTAAAAAAATCAGCTATTGAAATTATTTTACTTCTGTGCCGTCGCGACGGTTGCATACAATAATTTAGAATTTAACTGCTTAAAAACATCACTATTGTACTATCAACACCTTCAATTTAAGTTCGCAAATAATTTATTCAAGACGACTTGAACAAAATGATATAAAAAAAATATTGCACTTTATACCAAAGTGCAATATTCAAAAATTAAAGAAACTTGGCGTTATTTACTTTAGTATCGTAACAACGCATAATGTCCAAAACAAAGCCGTCAGTTTCAGTGAAACCGCCTTTCACCCGATGTTCGATAGCTTGTTTATAGTACGGACGCAAAGGAACGGTAACCAAAGCATTCATTCCCAGATTAGTTACCACCGGCTGAATTTCCACCAGCAAATCATGAGAGGTTTGGCTGATATAACCGCCGGAAAGAATAAAACCGATAACCGAAGGAGAAATATAGCCGACTTGAGGGACTATCTCAGCTACAAAACGGCAAATTTCTTCACAAGCAATCTTTTTTTCTTCTTTTGTTGGCAGGTCGTAATAAATTTTAACGAACCAATCCTCTACTTGACGATACAACTTTTCACGTTTGCACCCCTGTTTATGGTAAAACAAAAGACGCAGTTCGGGAATTCCGATCGGAGTGCGGTTTCGTTCCAAAACTTCCAAGTGATGCAGTGTTTGCTTCAGGAATTGTTTATTTTCCTCAAACAAATTGTCATTAAGCACCACCTTATCACTCCAAGCATCAAGATCTGGGCTGTTTCCTTTCTGCAACATTTCGAAGGCCGATTTACCGACATTGGTAACTTTTTCAATGTATTCGGTAATTTTAGAGATAAGATACTCTAAACTGCGGTTTTCCGGATCTGCAACAAAAGCTCGGCGAACTTTCTTCAAAACTTTCAAATACTGATTTCTGTCGTATTCTTCACAGGCCTTAAATTGTTCAAACAACTCCAAAGATTTTGCGTCAAGGCCGTGCCTTTGAATATGCGAAATCAGAGTGTTTTTCATTGAGCCGTAAAGACGAACTTCAATAAATGAAATATTCAAAAATTCTTCTTCCAGGTCATCGTAGCATAAACCTTCAGCCATTTGACTGAACAACCATTTTCTTGCCACCGGCATTGCCTTAGCTATGGCATCACGCTTCCATTTTTGCTTATCGATATTTATATTCATAATTAATTAATAATTTAAAAACGTCTTAAATGTATCATACGGAAAAGGATATGTCAACAACTGGACAAAAAAAAATTAAAAAGACAATATTATCTGTTGCAAAATTTACAAATATTATTTATTATTATTTGGGTAAGAAACAGGAGAGTATTTATGTCCGAATTGCATAACATTGTGCCATCACATCTTGCTTCAGCCTCTAAAAGTCAGAAGCTTATTTTTTTTGAAACTTTGCTTTGTCTGTCGGCCGCAGATGGTGTGCAAGATGATGATGAAATTAAGTTTATATCTGATAATGCCAAAATAAACGGTATAGATATTGAAGAGTTGGAAAATCATTGCGATCCAGATACAATTTTGCAAGATGTGCAGAAGATTAAAAATCGTGCTTTAGCATTGGAATTGATTAGAGAAATGTGTTTTCTAGCCCATGTTGATAATGAATTATCCGATGAAGAAGTCCTGCTGATCGGCAGAGTTGGACAAGCTATGGGGATAAGTATGCGGAAAATCGAGCAAATCAGCAGTTGGGTGGTTGATCATATCGTTTGGTTGGAACAAGCAAAAATTATTTTTGAGGAAGACTGATTGATGGGGCGTTATACCAATTGTACATATTTTTATACATTATATGACGCGGTTAACGATTTGTTTCCCGCAGTTAGCCGTGAGGAAGCCTGTACAATTTTGCGTGAAACAATTCTTGCTCCTGATGATTATGTTGTTGAATTTAATAATGCAACATATACTCAGCAACAGCTTTTTCTTAAAATAGCTCAACAACTAATTGAAAATTCGGTTAACGAAACACCGCAAAAAACTTTTTACAATACCTTAGAACGGGTTGCAGAAATTATCAAACATATGAACGACGGCTATGTTTCCAAACAAGACCATAAAGAAAGAACAGATTTTCTGAAAGATATCAGCCGCCAAGAATTTATGCTTTTTTCCGCTCTGGCTTTTCGTCATGCAGCCCACTCGGATAATGAAAAAAGTTTTGATGAACTTATATTAAATATTATTCGCTTACGAGAAATTAACGATTTGGTTGTAGATTATACTCGCGATGAAGAAGAAATAGAAGTAGATAGAACAGAATTCGAGCAGGCAAAACTTATCTATCGTATGCTTAAATCACTGCAAAATCTCGGCTATGAATATAACTTCAGCCCGCGTGAACGTACAAGTCTAGGTATTGACCATGAACAAGATTCGGATTTAACGGAATTATTTAATTATAATAATTGGCTGAAAAGACTTATGCTTCTAGAGCTACGCAAGGAGGTTTCTATCGACGATGAATTGTTTGCCGATGACCGAAAGGAAGGAAAACAGAACGATATAACCGCCGAAGATGATTTAATCAATGACAGGATTGCTCAGTTGCGCGGGACAATAAGCAAAAGAAAATTTGACATGAACAGATTTCGTATGTTAGAAAAATCGCAAGATGAAAATGTAGTAAACGGTGAACCTAAATAGGGAGATGAAAATGGGAGTTATTGGTTTATTTTTAATGCCGCTTTTGGATATTTTAGGATTTGTAATCGATCTTTACTTCAAAATTGTGGTGGTTGATATCGTTATTTATTGGTTGTTGCATTATAAATTAATGACTGTACACAATAAATATGCTGAAAAATTTATGGAAATTTTGAAAAACATTACCGAGCCGGTATACAAAAAGATTAGGGAAAAAGTTCCACCGGTATCCGGTTACGATGTTGCGCCGTATGTTTTGTTATTGATTATTGCCTTTATTGGCTCGTTTATCACTCATTTGAGCCGCTGGATAGAACAATATATGTAAAATGGGCTTTTTCGAACCATATAAACAAGGTTATCTTTTGCGGATTAAATTATCGCCGGGAGCGTCGTCCTGCGGATTTCGCGGATTGTTTGCCGATGTTGAGCAAAATCTATGGCTTAAAATCAGCATAACAACTGTTCCCGAAAAAGGCAAAGCCAATAAAGAGCTGATAAAAATGTTGGCAAAAGAATTAAAATTAAGCCAGAACCTTTTTGAAATTGTCAGCGGTATAACCGACCATATGAAAAAAATATATATAGAAAATACTGATTCTGCAATATATGAAAAATTACAACAAC
Source organism: uncultured Pseudomonadota bacterium (assembly GCA_902796625.1). Taxonomy (GTDB): domain Bacteria; phylum Pseudomonadota; class Alphaproteobacteria; order RF32; family CAG-239; genus RUG410. Next base: position 7,488 of record CADBPX010000067.1, on the reverse strand, counting down.
TGGAAAAAGGTCTAACTAAATGAGCGCAAAAATTATCGATGGACGTCAAATTGCCGCAAAAATTCGCGCAACATTAAAAGAAAAAATATCCGTTTTACCGCTTAAACCGCATTTGGCGATTATTTTGGTCGGCAATGATGATGCCAGTGTAATTTATGTGCGTAATAAGCAAAAATTCGCTCAAGAAATCGGCATGAGAACAACTTTGTATCATTTGCCTGAAACAACAGATTCAGCCGCGGTTTTACAGCTGATTGAAAAGCTCAATAATGATAAAGATGTTAACGGGATTATTGTGCAATTACCGCTACCAGACCACTTTAACGTTCATGAAGTTATTCACCAAATTTCACCGCTTAAAGATGTCGATGGCTTTCATCCATATAATACCGGAATGTTACAAAATAACGAAGATCCATATTTTATTGCTGCAACTCCGTTGGGAATTATGAAACTTATTCAAAACGTAGAAACAGAGCTTAGCGGTAAAAATGTAGTTATTATCGGTGCTTCACTTATTGTCGGACGCCCATTGGCTACTTTATTGCTCAATCATGAATGTACGGTTACGGTAACCCATATTCACACCCGCAATATAAAGGAATTAACTCGGAAAGCCGATATTGTTGTTGCCGCATGCGGTGTAGCAAATATGGTGAAAAATGACTGGATTAAAAAAGGAGCAACTTTAATAGATGTCGGAATTAACCGTCTGGAAGGTAAAATATGCGGCGATATTGATTTTGCAGATGTTTGTGGTACAGCCGGTGCTATTACTCCGGTTCCGGGCGGTGTGGGGCCGATGACAATTGCCATGTTGTTGCAAAATACCGTTGATGCCTATTTTTTACAAAATAAATAAATTTTATAACCTATATTTAAAATTGCGAATCTGTTTATATATCATATATCAATAACAGAGAGGATTGGTTATGCTTTCAACTGCTTCGGGACAGATTTTTGTATATGGTGAAAATGTTATAAATCAACTGGCATTGGATAATTTTTTTAAAACCCATGATTTGCAGGAATTTCATACGTCAAATATTTATAAATTACTGCAATACGCCCGTGAAATTAATCCGAAAATAATGATATTCAACTTAAAAGAAAGTAAAACATCAACTCAGGAAACTTTAAAACATTTTGGCGAAAGTATTAATCCGGAAAACTATCCGATAATTGTTCTGCGTCCTGATGGTATCGATTTTCACACATTACCGGAAGTAGCTCACTATCTGCATATTCCGCAAGAAATAAATAAACTGGAAGATATTATTAAAAGTTATACTGTCGGCCAGCAAAATCATGAAATTCTTTTTTTGCATCATTACAGTGCGAAACCGGAGCTGTTGCAAAAACAACTTAATACGGAAAATTATCGCTATTTTGAGGTTCACAACGGAGAAACGGCATTACTGTATCTGCAAAAGAACACCCCACAAGCTATATTAGTAGAGTATTCACCGCAATTTATACCGGCGCGACATCAAATGGTTCACCCACGAATATTCTATGTGGATAATAAGCAAGATATTACTGAAATAAAAAAATTTTTACGCTAGAACTCTTATAGAAATATAAGGGAAGAAAAATGTTTTTCAGTAAATTTGTTCGCCGGATTTATGATGCGGTTATCGGTCTTTCAGCAAGTCGCTATGCTTTAGGCTGGCTGTTTGCCATATCTTTTATTGAAAGTTCGTTTTTTCCGATTCCTCCGGATATTATGCTTATTCCAATGATTTTGGCAACGCCGAAAAAAGCGTGGAAAATAGCCTCTGTTTGCACAATTGCCAGCGTTCTGGGAGCTTACTTGGGATATGCTATCGGGGTTTATTTCTTCCAGCTTATTGCCGAGCCGTTATTAAATTTTTACGGCTACTTAGAGAAATTTAATCAGTTTAAGAATTTATATACCGAATACGGCGCATGGATTGTTTTTGGCGCCGGAATTACCCCGTTTCCGTACAAAATTATCACTATAGCCAGCGGCACCGTACATTTGAACTTGATAGTGTTTACTTTGGCTTCAATTGTTGCTCGAGGTTTGCGCTTTTTCTTAATTGCCTGGTTACTTAAAACTTACGGTGAAAAAATGCGCCTGTTTATTGAAAAAAATTTGGGCTGGCTTTCTGTTTTATTTTTAATACTTCTTTTTGGCGGCTTTTTGCTTTTGAAGTTCTTTTGATTGCTTGCTGACTTGACGTTGCTCTAAATATTTTTTCATATCCGTCTTAAGTTGCAACATATAATCAATAACTTCCCGATCATCCCATTCAACAGAACCGGTGATCTGTCCAGCTTCCTCGTTGTTGCCGTTAATCAGTAGCACGGTTGGCGTTACCAAAACCCCCATTCCATTAAGGAATTGTGACTTTCTATCAACATAATATTCCAGATTGGCCGCACCGATTTTTTGCAAAAAATTGAGCTGTTCATCTTTAGCCGGCCATTCTTTTTCCGGTGAAATTATAATAACCCGTATACCCTTTCCCTGAACTTTCTTAACAAATCCGCTCAAATGTTTTATATCGTTAATACATGGTCCGCAATGCCTTGACCACAGAACCGCCATCAGCATATCGGATTTAAAATCCTTAAGCCGATAAGCTTTTCCGCTTTTATCATAAAAATTCAATTTAGGCGGAACATAACGTGGTTGCGGAAACATATTGATTTTTGCAGAAGCATCAAAACAATACACCGCCAAAAAAACAACAGCCAGCATTATCAGTTTTATAATCTTGCGCATTTATCCAAAACTTTCTGAAAAAACGTAAATTATTTTTAACATTTAGAATCTATTATGATAAATATAATTTCGATACACAAAAAAAAGGTTAATAAATGAAAAAAATGCAAAAAATAATTTGTTTATTCGGCTGCATGGTCATTTGCATAATGTTATGCGCGTGCGGACGTTATTCTGCTCCGTCTCCGATTGAAGGAAGCAGCTATCCGCATAACTATCCGGCAAATAATTAGGAGATAATAAAATGGCAGAAAAAAATAATGCAGAAAGAATCCCTTATGTAGAATTTGCCGATAACGCAAATGAACGCACTCCGTGTGTTTTGGTTTTAGACTGTTCTGGTTCAATGCGCGATGAACCGATTAAACAGCTGAATGCCGGTTTGCAAGCCTTGGAAAAGGAACTTAAAGATGATATTGATGCCAGTTCGCGTGTGCAAATACTTATAATAAAAGCTTATGGCAAAGATGAAGTTCAGGTTTCATCTGATTGGACTGATGCGATGAATTTTACGGCTCCGGTTATGGAAGCCGGCGGATTAACGCCGTTGGGAAAAGCGATGGAACTGGCTTTACAAAAAATAGAAGAGCAAAAATGTTTATACGACAGTTGCGGTATTACATCTAAGCGTCCATGGATTTTTTTAATCAGTGATGGAGAACCGACAGATTACGGGTGGGAAGATTCGGCGGAATTATGCAGATACGCACAAAAAAACAAAAAGGTTGTCATACACGCAATTGGAACGCAAGGGGCCAATTTAGAAAAGTTGGCAAAATTTTCTTTACTTCCACCAAAGAGATTAACCGGATTGAAATTTACGGAATTTTTCTTATGGCTCAGCCGTAGTGTTTCTTGTATATCCAAGGCAGCACCTAATGCCGATAACTATTTTGATGATATAACGGACTGGAACGAAAAACAATAAAATGAGCAAAAAACAGCAGATACAGGTTTTAGCCACCTCAATTTGCGGAGCTTTACATCAGGTAAAGCAATTACCGTGTCAGGACTATTCGTGTGCTAAAATTAAAGGTCATAAGCTGGTTGCAGTTGTTTCGGATGGGGCCGGTTCGGCTAAATATGGCAAAATCGGGGCAAAAATTATATGTGAAACGCTTAGTGATATTTTAGTTAACTCCAATATGCGAAATATTAAAAGAGATATTATTGAAGCTATTGAAATTGCGCGTAATAAACTAATAAATCACCCGAAAAATCACCGCAAAGACGAATATGGACTGGTCGATTTTTCAGCAACATTGGTCGGTGTTTTTTGTCATCGCGATAGAGGAATATTTTTTCATATCGGCGATGGCGCCGGTTTAGCCTATAATCACAATAATACTGATTCCTTTACCATTTCCGAACCGGAAAACGGGGCTTTCTCATGTGAAACATATTTTTATACGATGACCGATTGGCAAAATTGCCTGCGTTACGTAACGTTTGAAAATGCCGATCGGGTTATGCTGATGACCGATGGAGTCACCGGTTTTGTTTTTTCAGATGATTTTTATAAAATCCATCGTAATTTTTTAATTCCGGTCATAGATTATTTGGAAAACGAACCGCGCAAAACCTGTGCTAAAAATGCTTTAGCCAACACATTGGATGACACACGAGCGCGTCGCTTAAACGCTGATGATAAAACGATTTTATGGGCAAAATTGAAATGATTGAAACGAATAGCAAACTTATCGCTTTATATGCTGACGGCCATCATGAAGAAATTACAATCGGTGAGCTGATGCATAAAGGAGGTGCCGCCGGTAAAATATATCGTGATGCCTCACATCCGCAGAGTGTTGCTAAAATATATCACGACATCCAAAAAAGTGAAACCAATCGCAAAAAGTTGGAAGCAATGTTACTGAACCGGCCCAATATTCCAACAATTACCCATGAAAATAAAGAATACATTCAAATAGCTTGGCCAACTGCATTGTTGGAAGATGAACAAGGTTATTGTGTTGGTTACCTGATGCCGGAAATTAATACCAATGAAGCAATATCACTGGATTATCTGATTCAAAAAGCCGTACGGAAAAAATTAGGTCTTTCCGAGCGCTACGTTGACAGAGTTTTTGCTGCCTATAATATTACATCGGTGGTGGCGGCTTTGCACGCCTGCGGCCACTATATTGTTGACCTCAAGCCATCTAATGTTTCGGTTTATAAAAAAACTATGTTGGTGGCCATGTTTGATTGTGATGGTTTTTCGATCAGCGGTGAAAACAATGCGCGATATCCGGCCGAATATGTCAGTGAAGAATATATATACCCGGAAGGTATGGCACAGAACTGTCAGGATATGGGAGAAGAGCAGGACAAATTTGCTTTAGCTGTTATAATTTTTAAGCTCTTAAACGAAGGAATTCACCCGTTTTCAGGAACACCGCGTAAAAATGAAGCAATGCTCTCAATTCAGGAACGAATAGCTAATTATCACTATGCATACGGTATTTGGCCTGATACATATCAGGCACCGCATCCGTATAGTATTCATGATTATTTTGATAAGACGACCATGAATATGTTCGAGCGTGCTTTTACTAAAGGAAATGAGCGTCCGACAGCGCTGGAGTGGCAAAATCAGTTGGAATACATTTTGAAACACTTAAAGCAATGCAAAAAAGATAAGAACCACGCTTATTTTACTTCTAAGGGTTGCGGCTTGTGTATGATCAAAGATAAATTCAAAATGCAGATGGATAGCTATAAAAAGCAAAAAGAAGAGCCGCAAACCGTGCGCGGTATGGATGTTAAAAAATTAGCAACCGAAAATATTGTGCAAAAAAAGCAAAACCAAGAGCAAATCGATAAATTTTTGCACTATGGCTACTATGCATTTTTGGCTTTGTTTTTTACTTTTTTTACATTTCTCTATAAAATATTGGCTCCATTGCACGGATTATTGCAGGAAATAGGAATTTTTGCGCAGTTAATATTAATTGTTTTAGGAGTAAGCGGTATAACAATGATACTCAATCGACTACCGCAATATTTTCCGCAAACAAAAAACCAGTCACTTGTTAGTATGTTGCGAATATATGCAATCATTTGTCTGATAATAACATTTATTGCATTAAACGGGCTTTCTTTTGATATTTTTAAATTGGTTCAATAGGATAAATAGTTTCCATACGGATACTTAGCTTCGATAAAGTGCCTACTTTATTTTTTTCTTAAATGTACTATATTGTAAAATATAGTAAATTTTTGAAGGGCATTTTAATATGAAAAAGTTGCAAAAAATAAGTCTCTCCGGTGCGATGGTTTATCCCTTAATTGAAGGAGGCAAAGGCATCAACGGCACCGACGGCAAAAGTTCCGGAGCTTGGGCAAAAGAAGGCGGTGTAGGAACTATTTCGATGGTCAGTCCGACGGAAATTAGTTTGAAAGGCACAATTATTCCGGAAATTTTTCATGAAAAAATTCGCGAATATCGCCATCGTGAAATGGTAGAATATGCGATAAAAGGCGGAATATCGCAAGCAAAAATTGCCCACGAAATAGCCGGCGGGAATGGCCGTATCCATATAAATATGCTATGGGAAATGGCCGATTCTCAAGAGGTTATCACACGTGTTTTAGACGGTGCCAAAGGATTAATTCATGGTGTTACCTGTGGTGCCGGTTTGCCGTATAATTTAGGAGCAATTGCCTCAGAACATCAGGTTTATTATTATCCGATTATATCTTCAGCACGGGCTATGGCAATTTTATGGAAAAGATCTTTTCGTAATTATGCCGAATATTTGGGCGGCGTAGTCTATGAGGATCCGTGGTTAGCCGGCGGTCATAACGGCTTATCTAATGCTGAAAATCCTTTACAGCCGGAACGTCCGTATGAGCGCCTTATTGCTCTGCGGAACACTCTTAAAGAAATCGGATTACCGAATTTGCCGATTATTATTGCCGGAGGGGTATGGAGTTTAAGTGATTGGCAAGATTATATTGATAATCCGGAATTGGGTAATGTGGCGTTCCAATTCGGAACCCGGCCGATGATAACTATGGAAAGCCCGATCAGTGATGCTTGGAAAAAATTAATGCTGAACGCTAAAAAAGGTGATGTTATTTTACAAAAATTCAGTCCGACAGGCTTTTTTTCATCAGCCATTAAAAATAAGTTTTTAAGCAATTTAATACGTCGCGAGAAGGCTCAAATTAGTTACAGTGATCAGGCAACGGAAGAAAATACTTTGTTATTGCCGATATCACCGTTAAAAGCTGTTTATATTAATCCGCAGGATAAATCAAAGGTTGAAGAGCAACGCCGGTTAGGTTATAGCATGATTAAAGAAACTCCTGATCAAACGCTGGTATTTTTAACTCCTGATGAATGGTTGGAAATGCAAAAAGAGCGGGCAGAATGTGTTGGATGTCTGTCGCAATGCCAGTTTTCCGGATGGTCGCGCGAAAAAGGCTGTACCGGAAAACTTCCCGATCCGCGAACATACTGCATTCATCATACATTAATGAGCATTGGGCATGGTGGTGATATTGAAAACAATCTGGCATTTGCCGGTCATAATGTATATCGTTTTTCGCAAGATCCGATGTATGCCAATAATCATATTCCAAGTGTACATGAATTGTTTAAAGCCATTTTATCGGGAAAATAAAAGGTCATAATTTAGATGAAGGCGGTATTTCTACCGCCTTTGTTTTGTTTATTGCTGATTGGCCAGATACTGCGCCAAATACGGCGTTAAATATTGCGGCGAATA
>CADBPX010000066.1 GCA_902796625.1 uncultured Pseudomonadota bacterium | reverse complement strand
CGGTAACTTTTCCTGTTCAGCGAGCATTGCCGTTCTTTTACCTATACAGATGAGCAAAACATCTTCACCGGCAATATGATGTTCACGCAAATATTTTTGTTCGGCCAGCAAAATTTCTTTATTGAACTTACCGACCATTCCGTTATCGGTACCGATAAGAATAAACAGATATCGCTTTTTTTGATTTAATGGCGGATTAATTAGTGGTAATCCCTGATATTTTATCACGGCATGAAAAGCATCGCGCAAATTACGTCTATACCGCGCCAATGCTTGATTAGCCTTTTCATATTGCAAAATACTCACGGAAGACAAAGTTTTCATCGTGCTGACAATATCACGCAAATCTTGTGTCGTCTTAATTTTACGCTGCAATACTTCAAGAACCATCAGCCACCAATCCTCGATAGTTTAACTCATAGCGAAAAGCCTCAATCATCTCGTTTTGTTCTTCTTCCGTCAACAAATGACGATTATTTATTTTGGCAGACATAGCATTAAAATTAAGATTAAACAGCTCCAAGACAACACTTTGAGCTTTTTTATTGTCTTCACTGCTCAAACCATCGAACAATCCGGCATTAGCAGCTATAAACACTGCAATCTGATCAGCTGCCGCTAACGGCTGATATTGCCTTTGCTCTAACACCAAGCGAATAGCTTGCCCTCGTTTAATGCGTTGTTGTGTTTCTTTATCAAGTTGAGTTCCGAACTTGGTAAAGCTTTCCAATTCCTCAAATTGCGAATAAAATAATTTTAACGGTCCTACCACCTTTTTATAAGCCGGAAGTTGGGCATCACCTCCCACCCGTGAAACCGAACGACCGGTATCTATTGCCGGCATAATTCCTTTCTGAAATAATGGTGCCGAAAGATAAATCTGTCCATCGGTTATAGAAATAATATTGGTCGGAATATAGGCTGATATATTTCCGGCTTCGGTAGAAACAATCGGCAGAGCTGTCAGCGATCCGCCGCCCAAATCAGCCGACAAATGCGTTGCTCTTTCCAATAATCGGGAATGGATGTAAAACACATCTCCCGGAAATGCTTCGCGTCCCGGCGGCCGACGTAACAACAGTGACATCTGCCTGTAAGCGCGGGCATGATTGGTTAAATCATCATAAACAATCAGCACATCGCGTCCTTTTGCCATAAAATACTCACCGATAGAAGTTGCCGCATACGGAGCAATAAACTGCATTCCTGCCTCATCGCTGGCCGCTGCAACAACTACTATTGTCTGCGCCATAGCCCCGTATTTTTCCAAATCGGCAATAACATTGGCAACCGCAGATTGTCGTTGACCGATAGCACAGTAAATATTTATAACGTTGCTATTTTTTTGATTAATCATCGTATCCAGAGCAATGGCTGTCTTTCCGGTCTGTCTATCCCCCAAAATCAGCTCACGTTGCCCACGCCCGATTGGTGTAAAAGCGTCAACCGATTTCAGTCCGGTTTGCAAAGGTTCGCTAACCGGTGCTCTCTCCATAATCGACACAGCTTCCACTTCTATAGCTCGACGAGCCGTTTCAGCAATCGGACCGCGCCCATCTAATGGTTTACCTAGTGGATTAATCACCCGCCCTAGCAAATCATCACCCACCGGAACATCAACAACTCTTCCGGTTCTGACCACCCTGTCACCGGCTCTGATTTTTGAGGCTTCATCTAAAAACACCACCCCGACATTATCCGGAGACAGTGTCTGCACAATACCGGTAACATGATGTGGAAACTCTAAAATTTCATCCATTTCAACATGGTCTAGACCGCTGACGATGGCTGTACCCGAAGCCACCGACTTAACAACACTTACTTCTTCTTGTTTTATTTGAGCTTCACTGCTGTTAATATTATCATCAATCATTGCAAAAGTATCGTGAGTATCAATCATTTTTATCCTTTATTTAACAATTTCTGTACATCACTATTCAGACGCCGATAAAAATCGTCGGCATATTCGGCTAAATTCCACGAAATCAGTTGGTCATGAGCAGCGATTGCCACCCCGCATACCAATTTTTGATTTGCAACAAATGTCAATTTTGTATCAGTTGAAATTTTTAATTGCTGCTGCAAACAATTACGCAATTCATCTTTGTTATGTTCTGACAATTCATATGCACTCTGCACTTCTATTTTCCGCTGTTTTTGCAAAACTTCACATAGTTGCAACTTCTGTGCTTCCGGCATTTGTTTAATTTGTTCGGAAAATTTTTTAATTATATGTTCATTAAGCTCAACGTCGGCCATTTGTTTTAGGGCCTGATCAGCAAACTTCACAAAGTGTTCTACTGTCAAATGCTGAATTTCCGCCGTAAAAGCATTTTGTTCGGCAACAATTTTATTCCGCCACTTATTTTGTTCATCGGCAAAATCGCTATAAGCCTGCTGTTGCAGCTTTTCCCCCAACTTTTTAGCTTCATTGCCGGCCTGTCGTAAAATTTCATTTTTCTGACTTTCAATTTCGGCCAATTTTTCTTCACTTAAAGCCATAACTTGTTGAGCTTTTGCCTGCTCGTCACGTGCATTTTTCAACGTATCGGCAATAAACTTTTGGCGTTCGGCAACAACTTTTAAAACCGGCAAATACAAGAACTTACGCAACAAAAACAATAAGATAATTAGGTTAATAACTTGAGCCGAAAATGTAATTAAATCAATTTCCATAGTTATGTCCTGACCGCATTTTTTTGTTATTGATTAATTGCATAATTCCAAAACGGATTGGCATATAATGTCAAAAAAGCAATTAACAAGGCATACAAAGCCGACGTTTCAATCATTGCCAATGAAACAAACATTGTCGAACGAATACGGCTGGCCTCGTCCGGTTGCTGTGCCATAGCTTGCAAAGCTGCCGCAGCAGCATTTCCCTCACCAATAGCTGAACCTAAACTTCCAATTCCCATACATAAACAAGCTCCAATAACTGAAATAGCTCCGATAAGTGAATATGAATCCATTTTTTCCTCCTTTAGTTAGTTATAATCTCCGGCTTAATTTCCTCTTTTACACTTGACGAATAAACAATTGCCAATAATGCAAATATATAAGCCTGAATAGAACCGGTTAGCAGTCCTAGTGTTTGCATTGTTAACGGCGCAACAAACGGAATAAATGCACTGAGAATACTCGCAAACATCACGCCGCTTAACATATTTCCGAACAAACGCAACCCCATGGCTAATACCGAAAAAAATTCGCTGAAAATATTCATCGGCAACATAAGCGGAATCGGTTCGATAAATTTTTTCAAATATCCTTTAATACCGGCATTTTTGATAGCAAAATACGGAATAGAAATAAATACTATTGCCGCCAAGGCCATAGTTGTACTCAAAGAAGCCGTCGGTGGCCGAAACCATGGAATAAAAGTTAAAAGGTTCGCCACCATAATAAAGCAAAACAGTCCCATTGCCATTCCCAAATATTGGTTATTACGCGAACCGCTCGTTTCATTAGCTTCCTTTTGCAACCACAAGACCAAAATTTCCAAAACCGTTTGCAAACGAGAGACTTTTTCTCCGGTTTGCAACTTACGCGTAACCAGCCATGAAAGCAGAACGATTAAAGCGATAACTAACCAACTGTTGAAAATTGTCACATTGATATGAAAATTATCCCATGAGATCAGATTAATATGATCAAAATCAGCAATCCCGATCTGGCGATCAAGATATGGAATATCCCACCAATGTGAAAAATCAACACTTAGCATTTATCGTCGCTCCGTTTATGCAAGTCATCATCGAAGGCCTTTTTGGTCAGAGTAATAAAAATCATTTTGGTAATAAAAAAGCTGACAACATAAACAATTACCACGGCAATATTATGATTAGCGATTAAGACCATTACTCCTAAAAACAGCAAAATCCGACACAAAGCCACTCCGGCAAAAAGCGATATTCGGTGTTTACAATTACCTAATTTACTAATACTCCACTTTAGACTTTCAAAATAAATCATACCCACGCCGACACCGCTGACAAAAGCCAGCAGCCAACGCCAAAGTTCAACGTCCTTCCAAGTTAAAAGCCACATTTCATTCATTGTCTTTTTCCCTTTCCCTAACATCTAGTTTGGCAATTTTACTATCTTCCAGCCTAATCCAAAAATAGGCATTAAGCAATCCCCATAAAAATCCCAGAAACAGTCCGGATAATCGCCATGAAAAGCGTTGCGGCGCAACTTCGTCCAAATATCCTCCCCCGACCAGTCCCAATAATATCGGTGCAATAATCACCCCGCCGAGTGAAGCGATCATACCGAAATTTGCCGTCCAGCGCCTTTCATTACGACGTTTAATTAACTCAGCCTTATGCTGTAGCTGATCACGGATTTTTTCATCATGCAAATCGTTAATTGGTGCCATTATCGTTCCTTTGCAAACGTTGAAAACCGCGCATTAACCCCAGTTCCAAACGAGCCATAGCCAAATTCAGTTCCTTACGTTGTTCCTCATTTTCCTTATAAGAAACGGCAATATTTTCTTGCAGTTCGTCCAAGGTATCGGCCCAAAGAACCCCCTGAGCACTGATAGTAACTTGTTGGGCTTTTTTAACCACGACTCCCTCATGACAAGCCAAATATCCTTCTTCACCGTCTGTTGTAACATAGCTGATAATTCCGGCATTAAGAGCGGCTACATAGTCCACATGTTTAGGTAGCAAAGTTTGATATCCTTTAAGCGTTTCAAAAACAACCTTTTGAATATCGGTTTGCAAAACTTTTTCAAGTGGTGAATAAACTTGCAGGTTCATCATGAAGCCTCCTTTACAGCTTTATCTGTGTCTTCATTTTTGGCCTTTTCTTTAACTTTTTGCACCACCTCATCGACATCACCGACCATAAAGAAGTCATTTTCGGCATACTCGTCAAACTCTCCGCTTAAAATTCTCTCACATCCGTCGATAGTTTTTTCCAAATCCACCGAACGTCCTTCCATTCCGGTAAATTGATAGGTTGTATAAAACGGTTGAGTTAGAAATCTTTCCAACTTACGTGCTTTCATAACGGTTTTTTGGTCATGTTCGGGAAGTTCATCAAAGCCGAGCATAGCGATAATATCTTTCAAATCTTCATATTCGGCCAGATACTTACGCACAGCCACAGCCACCTGATAATGCCGTTCACCGACAATTTGCGGTGTCAGCATATTTGATGAAGATGCCAACGGATCGACTGCCGGATAAAATCCCTGAGCGGCTCTTGCCCGCGATAAAACGATACTGGAAGATAGATGCGCAAACGTATGCACTGCCGATGGATCGGTAAAATCATCGGCCGGCACATAAACTGCCTGAATTGAAGTTATTGCGGCATCTTTAGTTGAAGATATTCTTTCTTCCAAATCAGCGATATCGGTACCCAGTGTCGGCTGATACCCTACTCGTGACGGCATTTGTCCCAATAACACTGAAACTTCTGAACCGGCCTGAATAAAGCGGAAAATATTATCGATTAGCAACAACACATCTTTTTTTTCCGTATCGCGAAAATATTCGGCCATGGTCAATGCGGTCAGCGGAGCTTCAAAACGCACTCCTGGTGCTTCGTTCATTTGTCCGAAAACCATAACCGTTTTATCCAAAACTCCGGCTTCTTTCATTTCGCGATGCAACTGTTCTCCTTCACGCGAACGCTCACCGACGCCACAGAAGATGCTTGCCCCGTCATATCTTCCGACCATATTATTAATCAGTTCGGTAATCAGCACGGTTTTCCCCACGCCGGCTCCCCCGAACAAACCGGCTTTACCGCCTCGTTCCATTGGTGCCAACAAATCGATAGCCTTAATCCCGGAAATAAAAATATCGGCTTGCGAAAACCGTTGATTAAGCGGCACCGGATCGGCGTGTATTGGCATTTTACTGACTTCGCCGATTTTACGTCCTTTATCGATTGTTTCGCCGAACACATTAAACATCCGTCCCAAAACCTTAGGCCCGACCGGCACTTCAATTTGATGTCCGCTATCCACGACTTCCATATGTCTCATTAATCCGGAAGTCGGCCCCAAAGCCAAAGCCCGCACGGTTTTATCATCAATAAATCCCTGCACCTCGGCGACCAACTTGCCGATTTTCAGCTCATTATAAATATGCGGCAGTTTATCCGGAAATTCAACTTCCACAACTCCGCCGTTAATTGCCGTAATATATCCTATATTTTTCTTTTCTGCCATTTTTTTTCGACTACCCTGCTACATTTTTTATTTTATATAATCATCAATTTACAGCAATCCCATAATTGCCTGAATAATATCTTTATCGGCCGGTGCAAAATCATACATTGGCAAATCCTTCGGATCAATCCATTTATATTGCTCATGTTCACACACAACTTGAATATCCTTGCTTTTACAGGTTGCCCAATAAGTATGCAAAATAATTTTGGCAAAATCGTATTCATATTCGGTCGTAATAAAATGTTCGCGCACATAAATTTTGAGCTGCATTTCTTCCATCAGCTCACGCGCCAAACATTGTTCCAAGGTTTCTCCTTCTTCCAGTTTTCCGCCGGGGAACTCCCACTTATATTCCAAGTCCTTACCATGTTTTCTTTGGGCAATCAGCAGTAATCCGTCGCACATAATCAATCCGGCGGCCACATGCTTAATGGGTTTATTGTTATTTTTTTTAGGCTCGGCCATATTTTCTCCTAATCATTTTTCTATAAACTTGATAGCATATTGCCATTTTCATTGCAATAATTATCTCCATAGCGTTAACAAAATTCGAGGAGACAGATATGAAAAAATTTATGTTTATGTGTACGTTGTTCGGTGGTTTGATTTTAGCGGCCACGGTTCAAGCCGGCAATCACTATCGCAAATCGCCGGAATATCAAAAAATAGACAACCAAGCCCGTGCTGATTTACAGGAATGCTTAAACAACAAAAATCACAGCATTGAGAGTTGCATAGAAAAAACCGAAAAGTCGGTAAAAATGCAAAAAAAGCAGCTTAAGAAAGAGCTGAAAAATCACTCAAACAGTTAATACCGTCATTATATATAATATTATATATTTTAATATCCCTTGATAAAACAAAGGGATATTATTTTTATACCCTTTATTTATTCCTCAAACCCCTCTTTTTGCTTACCTCTATTTTGATAAGTTATTTATTATTGTTTCACGTGAAACATTTTAAATATTATTTATATATTACAGTGTGTTACGTTAAAGAAAATTATATTTTTCTTATTTATATACAGATATTATTCCTTAAGGCGCGTGTTTTTTATAACTGTCATCGCTCGCTTGCACTCTTTTTTTATAACTATCATTCCTCACTGAGGCCGAAGGCACAAAAAAATAACGGTCATCGCTCGTTTTCGCCAGAAAACGTCAAGGCATCTTCGAATGCTTTAAAAAATAAAGCGGTAGACCCCTTGACCTTGTGCCCAATGGCACTCGGAGGGGTGACAATATAAACTAATAAAAGTCATCGCTCGCTGAGGCCGAAGGCACAAAAAAATAACTGTCATGCCTCGTTTTCGCCAGAAAACGTCAAGGCATCTTCGAATCCTTTAAACTTTTCATTTAATTGTCATCGCTCGATTGCGTTAGCAATCGTCCAGCGATCTTCGAATCCTTTAAAAAAAGAAGCGGTAGCCCCCTTGACCTCGTGCCCAATGGCACTCGGAGGGGGGACATTAAAATCAAAAAAAAGAGCCGCGTAATACCGGCGGCTCTTTACAAACATCAATGCATCATGCAACTGTTATATTTTTAGTAGTATCCTCCATTTATTTCATTACACTGCAAATTCGCGTAACTTGCGTTTATAACATTTGCGCGCATCGACAATACATATGACTTACCTGCCACGAATTCTTGTTGAAAACAACCATATCCAATATTTACACCATTTGATTGGGATGTTAAATCTTTGAAACTGCAGCTTGAATCAACACTATCTGAGGCACAGTGATATTTGGTTGATCCATCAAAATGTACGCCTACCTTAGGAACGTTAAGACCTCCTGTCATACACACATTAATATTATTATTCCAACCATGAGGGTTGTAATCTCTGTATGCACAAACAGTATAGGTTCCCGGCGCAATTTGTTCTTCGGTACGAGACAGATCTGCAACCAATGTTGACCCACCATCTTTATAAATTTTCATATATATAGCATAACTACAACCAAATGGAGAACCATTAATGTAAATACTTCCAAAACGACAGAACTCGCCGCCGACATCATTATACGCTCCTTCATTATCTACATACTTCACTGTAGCTTTGGTTGGAGAACCATTAACAATGCTGTAACAGCCGTCAGCCAGTTCACAAACCTGATTATCTGAGTTGGTTATATGTGTCTCACATTCTTCTCTTGTGTTATAACCATTCTTGCATTCTTTAACACAATCTCCCCACTCACTGGCATTTGCCTCTACATCGGAATAAATATTATTATCATACTCAGCACTGATACAATTATTGGAAACGAATTTATAGTTGCTTCCTCTAGCGACACATACAGCTTCCGGTTCTCCGGCACAAACTTTTTCATAAAAAGTTACTTCTCGTTGTGTCCCATTTCCATACAAATCAACCGTACGCTTACAAGATGATGAGTTGATGTCAATTCTGTTGAAAATTCTCTTTATCGGTGTAGCTCCATCTACATAAACATCACCATTATTATGCAATGTATATAAACGATTATAATTATATAGAACTTGACCAATAACGTTCTGCGGAGAACCAGTAACATTTCCTTGTGAATTTACCGGCTGCAAATCATCTGCCTGAGCATACCGATATTCATAGGTGCATTCATCCTCTACTTTTCTCGCACATTGGTAACAACCTTTAGCCTTAGGATGCGGTTGACAATTATATTGATTTTCATCCGGATTAGATGTATACGGATGGCTATCAGGACACTTACAATTTCCTGGTCCGTCAGATTCATAACCATCCTTACATTGGCATTGCCAACAATTTTCATTACCATACTTTGT
>CADBPX010000065.1 GCA_902796625.1 uncultured Pseudomonadota bacterium | reverse complement strand
TCATGAGATATAAATATGTAAGATAAGTTATATTGTTTTTGAAGTTTTTTCAGTAAATCAATTATCTGAGCTTGAACCGTAACGTCAAGTGCTGATGTCGGTTCATCTAATATTACGATTTTTGGTTTAATAATTAGTGATCTGGCCAACGCAATACGTTGCCTTTGACCGCCGGAAAATTCGTGCGGATACTTATTCAGATCATCTTTAGATAATTCAACCTCTTGCATTATATTCATAAGATATTTTTCTTTATCATCAGCTGAAATATGCTTCATATAAACGCTCAGCCCCTCACCGATAATTTCTTTTACTGTCATCCGCGGATTGAGTGAGTTGTAAGGATCTTGAAAAACGATTTGTAAGTCTTTGCAATTTGAGGTTTTTTCTGTTAATTTGCCATCATTTTCTATTAAAACATTTCCTGAATGTTTGACCAAATTAACAAGACTCAGTGCCAATGTTGTTTTTCCGGAACCTGATTCCCCGACAATTCCTAAAGTTTCACCTTTTTTAATTTGTAAACTCACGTTATTTACCGCTGTTTGTTCTGAAATAATTTTACCCCAAAAATTTTTCTTATGAACAAATTTCACCACAATATTATTGCAAGCAAGAACTATATCACCGTTTATTATAGCACTGTTTTTCAATAAGTTATTAGATGTAATTAATTTTTTTGTATAATCATTTTTAGGACTGTTAAATATGCTGTCAGCCTCACCGTATTCTACTATTTTACCTTGATACATAACTGCTATATTATCGGAAATCTTATGGACAAGTCGTAAGTTATGACTGATAAAAATAATAGACATATCAAGTTTTTCTTTTAATTCCAACAATAAGTCTATGATTTGTTCTTGAATTGTAACATCTAATGCCGTGGTCGGTTCATCTGCTATTAGTATTTTTGGATTGTTGGCAATAGCCATGGCAATCATAACTCGTTGCCTTTGACCTCCGGATAACTCAAAAGGAAATGAATTAATTTTTTCCTCCGGATTAGGTATTTTAACCAATTTTAGAAGTTCTATAACTTTTTTATTAATTTTTTCATTTGAAATATTTTGGTGTAACCTGATACTCTCGGCAATTTGCTTGCCGATTTTGTGCAGCGGGTTCAGTGATGACATAGGCTCCTGAAAAATAAATGAAATTTCATTTCCGCGAATTTTCTGAAGTTCGCTATTTGATAATTTTGTTAATTCTACATTATTAAATATTATAGATGTATCTTGACCTGTACGCGCCTTAGGATACGGAAGAAGTCCTAAAACAG
Organism: uncultured Pseudomonadota bacterium; assembly: GCA_902796625.1. Lineage (GTDB taxonomy): Bacteria > Pseudomonadota > Alphaproteobacteria > RF32 > CAG-239 > RUG410. Next base: position 7,208 of record CADBPX010000065.1, on the reverse strand, counting down.
ATAATGCCGTAACGGACTTGCCCGATCCAGATTCACCGACAATCCCTAAAATTTCGCCCTTGCGTAAATTTAAATTAACCCCTTTCACTATCGTGGTATATTCATCTTGACGATTTCTAAATTGAATAGATAAATTTTTAATTGATAACAGAGTTTTCATTGAATTTTCCTCGTATCAAACATATCCCTTATACCCTCACCTATAAAAATTAGTAAGGAAAGCAAGCCGGACAGAACAATAAATATACTGCATCCTATCCACGGAGCTTGCAGATTATCTTTTCCTTGACGAACCAAATCTCCCAGTGACGGATAATCCGAAGGCAAACCTAATCCTAAGAAATCTAAGGCACTCAAAGCAGTAATCGCTTCTGCCATGATAAACGGAATAAAAGTAACGGAAGTAACCAAAGCGTTCGGTAAAATATGTTTATAAATTATGCGCCAATTACTAACTCCCAAAACTTTGGCAGCTTTTACATACTCAAAATTTCTAACCCGTAAAAATTCTGCACGAACCATTCCGGTTAGTCCTGTCCATGAAAATAACAATAGTATGAGCAGTAAACCCCAAAAAGTCGGCAAAAAAACACTGGCAATAATTATCAGTATGAAAAGCTGAGGTAAAGAATCCCATATTTCTATAAGTCTTTGAAAAATCAAATCAATCTTACCTCCAAAATATCCTTGTATGGCTCCGATAGCTATTCCAATAACCGAGGAAATTAAGGTAAGCAAAAAAGCAAAAATTACCGATAATCGAATTCCGTATAATATACGTGCAAGAACGTCCCTTCCTTCTTCATCAGTTCCTAACCAATGAGTAGCATCAGGATTAGAAGGTGTCGCTTTATCAAGCTCATAATCAACAGTATTAAACGAGTATGGAACTGGTGGAAAAATCATCCATCCGTGTTTTTTTATGTTATTTTTAATAATCGGATCATGGTAGTTAGTTGCACTTGGAAAATCACCATCCCATAAATTGTCAGCATACACCTTAAATATTGGAAAGTAATAATTACCTTTATATTTTACAATCAAAGGGTTATCATTTGCTATTAATTCTGAAAATAATGATAAAACAAAGATAAATAAAAATATCAGCAATGAAACATATGCTCTTTTATTTTTCTTAAATATTTTAAAATTTTCTTTAATTATCATTCGAATATCTTCTTTTTATGAAAAGATCACTTAATCCAAAATCCTCATCTTCATTTTTATCGTTTTGAATTATATCTATTTCTACATTTTTACTTTGATTAAATTGTAACCACTTTCTATACCAATTTGAAAAATCTTTGATGTAGTTTGTTTTAATATTTTTTGTAAGATTTACCAACTCTTGCTTAATCAACCGTATTGTTTTTTCATGAACATCATACTTAATATTACGGCAATAGTCTTTCCCAAACAGATAACTGGATAATATTTTTTGTATCGGACAAAATGCAGAATCAATACTACTTTCCCTCATTGTAGGATCATAAATTGCCATGGTAACCATTCTATTTCCCATAAAATTTTGATAGTAATCATCATCTTGGTAATTTTTAAAATCATTAACTCCGGAAATTCCTTGCAATATTATTGTTGTGTCAGATAGTTTTTTATTCTGTTTCAAATTATCTATGAAGTTTTCCAATTTACCGATCAAACACTTGGTTTGTTGTAGATACGCATTTCTCCTTTTTTCCGTATAATCACTTGTTATCCACGGTAAATTTGTCATATCCAACCATTTTTCCTGAGGTTTAAGTTGGCAATATTCATCATATATATACATATCAGAAGGAATATCTGCAAAAACAAAATACGCTTGCTTACCTTGATCGTTTTTTATGTTATCAAGCAACAAATCAAATGTTTTAACTGAATTAACGACATATAAATTATTGTAATTTATTCCCACCATCGGAACTTGATCTACATTAGTAAACTGAGTTAATATCCGATAAACAGAGGTCATATCATGGAACAGATTCATGCTGCTCAACCATTCGAATACCAGTATTCTGGCTTTTTCTATAGTCGTTAAGCTCAAAGAGTATATATTGGTGGGTTGATTAACTTTTTCTATGCAACGATTTACATTATATTTATGATTTACATGACACATATCAAAATCACGCGATTTATAAGCTGAAATTTGAAAATGTTTTTTCTTAAATAAATTGTATAACTCATTATTTTTTAAGTATATATATTCTTTCTTTAGATTATGAAAACGCCAATATTCAGACAATAATCTGGTATTTAATAAATGTTCATCTACCGATTTATCGGATGCTGGGTTAAGATTTACAACCATGTTATTGAGATAGTTATCATAAGTCGTATAGGCATAAGGAAAAATCTGAAATTTATTTTTTTGTAAAAATCCCATCATTACCTTTTGTGTTTCATCAGATGCTTGGCTATTTATTGATGAAAGATAAGGATATGACACCAAATTGGGAAGCATTATATATATAAAACGTTCACTATCTGTTTGAATATCCGTTTGAGTATTATGAGTTTCTATAAACTCATGCGGTTCACCACTTTCCATGTATGACAGATAAATTTGCATAAATAATATAGACAAAGCTATAACAGCTAGAACTTTATAGATAATTTTCTCCTGTGAAAAAATTACAAAAACAGCAAAAGAAAAAAGAACACCAATTACCGTATATATCGGAATAGCCCAACTACCAACATTAATCCATTCTTTTATTTGATAAAATTGTTGATATAATGCGTAAATAAAAATCAGCATAAATAAGGCTGCTACGATATTTTTTATTAAATCATGTTTATATAAAGAAAAGATGATTACTGCGGCGAATACAAAGAACCCACCCATTATCAGCAAAACTTCCGGAATGGGAAATATAGAAGATTGAAAAACTTCAATATTTCCGGATCCGGCAAACAGCATAAAGTTGGTACATAAAAGCAACGCTATAAATATTATGATTAATATACTATCAATAAGTCTTTTATTAACGGCTTTATCTTCTTGTTTTTTACCTTTTCGCGAGAAGCGACCGTGCCAATCATGCTGTAAAGGAGAATAAGATCTTATATCATCTTCAGTATTTAAATCATTTATAAACATTTAATTATCCAGTTTTTTGCGAATTAATTGGTTTACAATGCTCGGATTAGCCTTACCTTGAGATAATTTAATTGTTTGACCTACAAACCACCCCAACAAATTGGTTTTGCCTTTTTTGTACGCTTCAACATTGTCCGGATTATCTGCAATGACCCTATCTATAATATCTTCTATAGCTTTGGTATCCGTAACCTGTTTCAATCCTTTTTCTTCGACAATCTTTTCCGGGTTATCCCCGGTCTCAGCCATAATTTCAAACACCTCTTTAGCAATCTTACCAGAGATTACATCTTTACTTATAAGTTCAACTAAATTTCCCAGATTTTCCGCCGATACCGGACTTTCATCTATGCTTAACTTCTTTTTATTAAGCATCGCAAAGAAATCACTCATCATCCAATTGGCAACTTTTTTAGCATCATGATTGTGTGATGCCTTTTCGAAGAAATCTGCTACGTCTTTATTTTCACAAATAACCATGGCGTCATATGGTGTTAATCCCATGGTATTGATAAAGCGTTGTTTTTTGGCATCAGGTAATTCTACTAAATCACGGCGAATTTCTTCAATATATTGTTCCGATAAAACCAGTGCCGGTAAATCCGGTTCAGGAAAGTATCGATAGTCATGAGCAAATTCTTTTTTGCGCATAACTTTGGTTTGTCCGGTAGATGGATCAAATTGACGAGTTTCTTGAATAACATTTCCGTTATTTTCATATACTTCTATTTGCCTTTTTGCTTCATTTTCAATAGCTTGCATCACAAATTTGACACTATTGACATTTTTCATTTCACAACGTGTTCGCAATTCATCACTACCATATGGACGAACGGAAACATTAACATCACAACGCATTGATCCTTCATCCATATTTCCATCACAAGTACCTAAATACCGAAGAATAGAACGCAATTTCCTTAAAAATGCGCCGGCCTCCTCCGGTGAGCGAAAATCCGGTTTGGTAACAATTTCCATAAGCCCAACCCCTGCTCTGTTGAGATCTATATAAGTTTTATTAGGGCTTAAGTCATGAATGGATTTTCCGGCATCTTGTTCAATATGCATTCTTTCAATACCTATTTTCTTGCTTTTGCCGTCAGCTAAATCAATAACCACTTCGCCTTCTCCAACTATCGGATATTTAAACTGAGTAATCTGGTATCCGGTAGGCATATCAGCGTAAAAATAATTTTTACGAGAAAATTCAGAATAAGTATTGATTTTAGCATTCAATCCCAGGCCGGTCTTTACGGCCTGGCGTACACATTCTTTATTTAATGTCGGTAACATTCCAGGCATTCCGGCATCGACAAAAGAAACATTAACGTTAGGATCATCACCGAATTCCGTGGAAGCTCCGCTGAAAATTTTTGATTTTGAAATAATCTGGCAATGAATCTCCAACCCTACAACTATTTCCCATTTTGCTTTTTCTGTTTCTATTATATTTTCCATCACTTACTAGATCCTTTCAAAATGTGCATCTTCTTCCAAAGCAGAAGCCGCTTGAAAAATAGTTCCCTCAGCAAACGGTTTTCCTATTAATTGCATACCAAGAGGCAACCCGTTTTGTGCCAATCCAATTGGCAGGCTTAAAGCCGGCAGACCGGCCAAATTAACCGACACCGTATAAATATCGTTTAAATACATGTTAATCGGATTTGACAGCATATGGGCATCACCGATCGGAAATGCTGTTATAGGAGATGTTGGAGTTAAAATAAGGTCACAATCCTTAAATGCGTCCATAAAGTCATTATAAATAAGACGCCGCATTTTTTGTGCTTTTAAGTAATATGCGTCATAATAACCGGCCGACAAAACATAGGTGCCAATCATAATACGTCTCTTTACCTCTTTACCAAAACCTGTAGTACGAGTATTTATATACAAGTTGTCCAAATGTTCACCTTCTCCTCTATAACCATATCGTATGCCGTCATAACGTGCGAGATTTGATGAGGCTTCAGCCGGAGCCAACACATAATATGTCGGTAAGGCATATTTTGTATGAGGTAGAGAGACTTCTTTAATTACAGCGCCTCTTTTTTGCAATAATTCTACCGACATTTGCCAATATTTATTGACATCTTCATTCAAATCTTCCGAACGGTACTCCTTAGGAATTCCTATTTTTAAGCCGGATATATCTTTTCCGATAAATTTTTCATAGTCCGGAACAGCAATATCGCAGCTTGTAGAATCTTTATTATCGAAACCGGCCATACTCTGTAATAAAATGGCACAATCACGAACATCTTGAGCTATAGGTCCGGCTTGATCCAATGAGGAAGCAAATGCCACAATGCCATATCGCGAGCAACGTCCGTATGTCGGTTTTATTCCGGTACAACCGCAAAAAGCTGCCGGTTGACGAATAGAGCCACCAGTATCGGTTCCGGTTGCGCCTGCGCATAAATGTGCTGCTACTGCAGCGGCAGATCCACCAGACGACCCGCCCGGAACAAGCTCCACATTCTTACTCCAAGGATTTATCACCGGTCCGAAATAACTGGTTTCATTACTTCCTCCCATGGCAAACTCATCCAGATTTAATTTGCCGAGAAAAATTGCGCCATCATTTAATAAATTTGATGTTACTGTCGATTCATACGGTGGAATAAAATTATCCAAGATATGAGAGGCTGCAGTCGTTCGGATATTTTTTGTACAAAATAAATCTTTGATTCCCAAAGGAATCCCCTCTAATTTTCTATTATTTCCATGTAAATAATTATCATCAGATTCTTGGGCTTGTTCTAAAGCATATTCGCCACACTCCGTAATATAAGCATTAAGATGTTTAGATTTTTCCATATTTGAGAGATACGCACGTGTTAATTCAGATGCAGAAAAATCCTTATTTTTTAAGGCAGCTAAAGTTTCATGTATTGTTAATTTTGTAATATCTGACATTTTCTACTCCACAACTTTCGGCACGGCAAAATAATCATATTCTGCTGATGGGGCATTTTTTAATATTTCATCTTTGTAGTTTCCATCAGTTACTGCATCTTCACGCAATTTCAACGAAACATCATTTGCGGAAGCCATCGGAGAAACATTGCTGGTGTCTATTTCATTAAGTTCTTCAATCCACTTAAAAATTTTATTAAACTCATCTTTCGCATCTTCAAGCTTATTATCTTCAATTTTCAGCCTGGAAAGAAAAGCAATTTTTCTTACCATTTCATTATCAATTGCCATTACTTTATAACCTCTTATTTTACATATTCACATTAAACGGTGTTAACACAGTATCATATTTCAGTCTTTTGAAAAGATTTAAATATGGGATATTAACACTGCTTTTCATCAACTTATTAAGTTCTATTTGTACATTTCCTTTGAAAAAGAAATCACTTAACTTTTCGCTAAAACTCTTATTTTTAGGAAATTCTTTAATTTTAATCTTACTCTGCGGCTCAATATTACCCATCTTTTGAGCCATTGCCAGTGCTTCGTTATAACCTCCAATGGCATCTATCAATCCTAAAGATAAAGCCTGTTGTCCGGTCCATACTCTTCCTTTGGCAATTTCATCAATGTTTTTAGACAACTTCCTGTTTTGAATAACTTTTTTTACAAAGTCATCATAAATCATATCCAATGATTTATTAAATATTTTTTCTTCTGAAGCGGTAAATTTTTGATTTATGCTTAACATATCGGAATTTTCTCCAAACTTTATTGAAGTCCAATTAACACCTAATTTTTTCCACATCTCAGACAAGACAAATTTTCCGCCCAAAACTCCGATAGAACCGGTAATTGTTGTCGGCTCAGCCAGAATATAATCTCCGGCCAATGAAATATAGTATCCTCCTGATGCTGCATATGAAGACTGAGAAATGATAATCGGGACAGACTTCTTTTGTTTTAAATTTTGTAAAGCGTGGTAAATATCATCTGAAGCATAATAACTTCCTCCTGGGCTGTTTATCCTGACTATCACGGCTTTTAAATTTTTGATGTCTTCAATTTCATTAATATCGGATAAAACGCTCTGACTTCCGACTGTTGTTTCGCCATTGACATTGGTTATGGTTTTTCCGGTATCAATAACTCCGTCAAGAGTTATATAAGCCACAACCGGATA
>CADBPX010000064.1 GCA_902796625.1 uncultured Pseudomonadota bacterium | reverse complement strand
CAATCCGCTTTAGCATGCAACCTATCAGCTTTTGCATGCAAAAGCTTTTTTTGCTTCAGTTTTTTCACAAAGCTATAAATATGTCCTAATAAAAAAATGACGGATTATCGCCATGTGCCATAACCCGTCACTTTTTTTGCCATTTCCGACTTATGCCTGAATTTTTAACCCGTTATCTCCGGCAGTAACCGTAACTGTTGTGTTATCGCGAATTTCGCCGTCCAATAACATAATCGCCAGCGGATTTTCCAACTCCTGCACAATCAGTCTTTTTAACGGACGTGCCCCAAATTCCGGACTGTAACCGTTAGTTGCCAACCAATTCTTGGCCAATTTATCCAGTTTCAATTCAATATGCCTTTCCGCTAAACGATTTTTCAGATGTGCAATTTGAATATCTACAACTTTCTTAATATCGTCCGGTGTCAGCGAATTAAAAACGAGAATCTCATCTAAGCGATTTAAAAACTCCGGCTTGAAAAATCCTCGCAAAACCGACATAACGTCCTGATCTCGGTTAACATCAGTAATCAAGTTAGAAGTTAAAATAATAAAAGTATTTTTAAAATCTACTTTTCTCCCCTTGCCGTCAGTCAAGTGTCCCTCATCAAGAACTTGCAATAACAAATTAAATACATCAGGGTGAGCTTTTTCTACCTCGTCAAACAAAATTACCTGATACGGGCGGCGACGCACTGCCTCAGTTAAAACGCCGCCTTCATCATAGCCGACATACCCCGGAGGCGCACCAATCAAACGCGCAACCGAATGCTTTTCCATATACTCCGACATATCAATACGAATATATGCCGCCTCTTCATCAAACAAAAATTCCGCCAAAGCTTTAGCCAGCTCAGTTTTTCCGACACCGGTCGGGCCTAAAAACAAGAATGATCCGATCGGTCGATTGGGATCTTTTAAACCGGAACGCGAACGCCGCACAGCGTTGGCCACTGCCTTCAATGCCGCATCTTGCCCGACTACCCGCTGAGCCAAATTAGCCTCCAAATTCAGCAGTTTTTCTCTTTCACTGCCTACCAGTTTATCCACCGGAATACCCGTCCACTTAGAAATAACCGAAGCGACCATATCCGGCGTAACCGTTTCCATTGAAGCTTGTTGATTATTTTGTTCTTGCAAGTCTTTGAGCCGTTTTTCCAAATCCGGAATTTCTTTATACTGCAATTCTCCGGCTTTTTCATACAAACCGGAGCGCAAAGCCTTTTCCGCCTCAATTCGCGCCAAATCAAGCTTTTCACGCAACTTGTTTGCCTCTAAAATATTGCTCTTATGCTCTCGCCACCGCTCATTTTCAACTGCTGATTTATGCTCCAACTCGGCGATATCTTTTTCCAGTTTCTGCAACCGCTCCTTTGATGCGCCATCACTTTCCTTCCGCAATGCCTCACGCTCTATTTTCATCTGAATCAGCTTGCGGTCAACTTCATCTAATTCTTCCGGCTTAGAATCAATAGCCATCTTAAGTTTACTTGCCGCCTCATCAATCAAATCAATGGCCTTATCCGGTAAAAAGCGATCGGTTATATAACGTGCCGACATGGTTGCCGCGGCTACAATCGCTGCATCAGAAATATGCACTCCGTGATGCAGTTCGTATTTTTCCTTGATACCGCGTAGTATCGAAATTGTTCCCTCAATATCGGTTTCACCGACAAATACCGGTTGAAAACGCCGTGCAAACGCCGCATCTTTTTCAATGTATTTTTGATATTCCTTCAGGGTAGTTGCACCAATACAGTGTAACTCACCGCGCGCCAGCGCCGGCTTTAACAAGTTGGAAGCGTCCATTGAGCCTTCGGAAGCACCGGCACCAACCACCGTATGCATTTCATCAATAAACAATATTACTTGCCCCTCAGCGCTCTGCACCTCTTGTAATACGCTTTTTAAGCGTTCTTCAAATTCACCGCGAAATTTAGCACCGGCGATCAAGGCCCCCATATCCAGCGCCATCAAACGTTTATGCATCAAACTGCTCGGCACATCGCCATTAATAATTCGTTGCGCCAACCCTTCAACAATAGCCGTCTTACCAACTCCCGGCTCACCAATCAAAATTGGGTTATTTTTGGTACGACGTGACAGCACTTGAATGGTACGCCGAATTTCTTCATCACGGCCAATAATCGGATCTATTTTTCTGTTTTTAACATCTTGATTAATATCTCGGCCATATTTTTCTAATACATTTTCATTTTCTTCATTTTGATT
>CADBPX010000063.1 GCA_902796625.1 uncultured Pseudomonadota bacterium | reverse complement strand
TGTTGAAAAAGCTCGCAATTTACGTCCGTCCGCACGCGGAGAATTAGAGATTACCGATCTAAATAATCTCTATTTGCAAGAAAAACGCCTCAATGTTGTGGTAATGCGCCGCGGCAATGCTTGGTTAGATGCCGGAACCCCGGATAGCTTAATGGATGCCGGACAATTTGTACAAATTATTGAACAGCGCCAAGGCTTAAAAATTGCCTGCATTGAGGAAATTGCTTATCGCCGCGGCTTTATAAGTGATGAACAAATGTTGGAACATATTGCTTCCCTTAAAGACGGAAATTACAAAAAATATTTACAAAAAGTATATGAGGAACGCCATGAGTTTTAATTTTATCAAAACCGAAATTGAAGGAGTCTATATCATTGAACCGCGGATCTTTGAAGATGCGCGCGGTTATTTTTTTGAAAGCTATAATGAAGCTGAATTCATTAAAAACGGCATTACCAACCGCTTTATACAAGACAATCAATCAAAATCCGGCTATGGAGTTATACGCGGTCTGCATTGCCAGCTTGGCGAACACAGCCAAGCTAAATTGGTCCGTGTATTGCAAGGCAAGGTTCTTGATGTTGCCGTAGATATTCGTAAAAATTCCCCAACCTTCGGCAAACATGTGGCCGTAGAATTATCGGCGGAAAATCAACGTCAATTATTCATTCCGCGCCACTTCTTGCATGGTTTTTCGGTTTTAAGTGAAACCGCGATATTTGCGTATAAAGTTGACAATTTATACTGTAAAGAGTCTGAGTTCGGCATTCGTTATGATGATGCTCAAATTGGTGTTGATTGGCGTATTCCAGCTGACAAAATTCTGACTTCGGAAAAAGATCGAATAGCGAAAGGATTACAAGATGTTCCTGATAACGGGTAGTAAAGGCCAACTTGGTACGGAACTTTCCAAACTGTTACCGCAGGCAATATTAACCGATGTAACCGATTTGGATATTACTGATGAAAACGCCGTAAAAGATTATGTAGCAACACATAATATAGATACAATCATTAATTGCGCGGCATATACGGCAGTTGATAAAGCTGAAGACGAAGAATCTTTGGCTGCCAAAATCAATATCGACGGACCGCGTAATTTAGCAAAATCCGGTGCTAAAATTGTGCACATTTCAACTGATTACGTTTTCGACGGCTCCGGCCATACTCCTTATCAGCCGGAAGACAAAGCCAATCCGGTATCAGTTTACGGCAAAACCAAACTGGCCGGCGAACAAGAAGTACTGAAATATGCCAATGAAGCCGTAATTATCCGTACTGCATGGCTTTATTCGCCATATGGCAATAATTTTGTAAAAACAATGCGCCGTCTGGGAGCCGAAAAAGAAAGTTTAAACGTTGTGTCTGATCAAATCGGCTCTCCAACTTATGCCGGTGATTTGGCTGCGGCAATTGTACAAATTTTACCGCAAATCAGTAGCAAAAACAAAGGCATATATCACTTTACCAATGAAGGGGTTTGTTCGTGGTATGATTTTGCGGATAAGATTATGGAATTATCCGGTTTAACTTGTAAGGTAAATCCAATTCCTTCATCAGCCTACCCGACCAAAGCAACTCGGCCGTTTTACAGCGTATTGGATAAAAGTAAAATAAAACAAACATTTAACATTAAGATAGAACACTGGGAGAAAGGATTAAAGCAATGTCTAAAACAATTATGATTACCGGAGGAGCCGGTTTTATCGGTTCTAATTTTGTACCGTATTTTTGTAAAAAATACCCGCAATATAAAGTACTTAATGTAGATAAATTAACTTATGCCGGTAACTTAGACAACCTGCGTGAATGTGAAAATATGCCTAACTACACCTTTATTCAAGCAGACATTTGCGATGCCGATAAAATGGAAGAATTATTCCAAAAGTATGACATACGCGGGGTAATTCACTTTGCTGCCGAAAGCCATGTTGATAATTCCATCAAGGGGCCGCGAGCATTTATTAACACCAACATCGTCGGAACATTTAATTTGCTTGAAGCGGCGCGCAAAGCATGGATGGATGCGCCGAACAAGGTTAAATCCGGCTATGAAGATTGCCGTTTTCACCACATTTCTACCGATGAAGTTTATGGTGCTCTCGGTGCGGAAGGCTTTTTTGCCGAAACAACCCCTTACGCCCCGAATTCTCCCTACTCTGCCAGCAAAGCCAGCTCTGACTTTTTGGTACGCGCCTACCACCACACATTTGGCATGAATGTTACGACTTCAAACTGCTCGAACAACTATGGACCGAAGCAACATCACGAAAAATTAATTCCGCACATAATAGAAAAGGCCTTGCACGAAGAACCTTTACCGATTTACGGCAAAGGTGAAAACGTTCGTGATTGGCTATACGTATTGGATCATTGCAAAGCCATTGACTTAATCTTTCATACCGGAAAAGCCGGTGAAACATACAATATCGGCGGTCACAATGAGCGCAACAATATCACCATTGTAAAAACCATTTGCGCCTTACTTGATGAACGCCGTCCGCGTAAAAACGGCGCCAAATATGCTGATTTAATTACGTTTGTACAAGATCGTGCCGGACATGACTTTCGTTATGCTATTGATGCCGGCAAAATAACCAATGAATTGGGATGGCATGCTGATGAAAATTTTGATACCGGAATCGTTAAAACAGTCGATTGGTATTTAAAGAACTAATTTAAAAGAGGACTACTATGAGACTACTACAAAAAGTTGATTTTGTAAAAGACGGAAAAAGAATAAAAAAATATAAATTATTAGGCATAACTTTTTTACGCAAGGAGAAATCGCCAACCAAGAAAAAACTAAATTTTTTAGGAATAAAAATATCTAAACATATTCGTTCTCTGGAAAAACTTGCTCCAAATTCAACCGCAAGGCATGTTAATATAATTGCCAACTCGCGTTTTTTTGATGCTGATTGGTACAGCCATTATCATAAAAACTCCCTGAAATTAGGAGATAATTTAGCCGCGAATTATTTACGTAACAGTACCCGTAATCCGGGACCGGAATTTTATTCAAAAGAATATTTATTGCTTAATCCCGATGTTGCGGTACACAAAATGAATCCATTGGTACACTATGAACAGTGGGGATGGAAAGAAAAAAGAGCAATTTCTTTAGCTGACGTAAAATCCTACCAATTTCCGGATGAAGCCACTTCAGTAAAAATCGAAAACTTTGCCCGTAACAGTACTAAACATAAAATGGTTTCTGTATTCGCTTCATTTTCCGGTGATGGAAAAATAGCTGATTACGTGGTGTATTTGTTAAAAAATCTGAAACAAGTCAGTGATTATATTATTTTTGTCGCTGATAATCCGATTTTTAAGCAAGAGTTAGCCAAGATTAAAGAATATTGCAATGTATGCTTATGCGAACGTCACGAGGAATATGACTTTGGCTCTTATAAGCGCGGCTACCAATATTTGGTTGAGCATAAAATCCTTAAAAAATCAGATAATTTGTTGATAATGAATGATGCCAATTATGGACCAGTTTATTCATTTAATGAGGTTATCAAAGATTTTAACCAGAAAAATTGTGATTTTTACGGTTTATCTATCTCAAGAGCACCTAAACGGCATCTGCAAAGTTTTTTCTATATTTTTAAGACAAAAGTTTATACTTCAGACACATTCAAAAAATTTTTACAAGGTGTGCACAAAGAAATAAGCTCGGCAAATGTAGTACTTCATTATGAAATAAACTTTACAGAAACGTTAAACAATGCTGGTTTTTTATATGACTCTTATGTGGATGACAATAAATTATTACCATCTGAAAGAGAAATTATACCTACTAAATGGACACATACCTTGTTGAAAGATTTCCGTTATCCGCTGGTTAAAATAAAAGCTTTACAAGGTTCAAGTGTCGAAAAACCGGAAGACATTTTGGAATATGTTAAGCAAGAAAACGAAGAGCTCTACAATATCATTTTACCGCATATTACCAAAAAAATAGAAGGCATGAAACATCGCAAATCTAGCAAGGTTTCACCATACACTCTGCATGAAGAATATGCACAAAGTTTAGCCAAGCTCAAGCAAAAAGCTGCTGATGGACAGAAAATAAAAGTAGTATTTTTGGTTAATATGACCAGTATGTTTCCGGCCGAGCAAGTGATGAACTTGATGCGGCAAGATAAATCGTTTGATGTTGCGTTATATATCATTCCGGACACTCGTTTTGGTGATGAAAAAATGTATGAAATGCTACACGAAGCCTATGAAGAATTACGCCAAAAATATGATTATGCCCAAATGGCCGTATCGCTGGATGATGACGGAAAAATAATTTCGTGGAACCGTGTAGTTGACGGCGCGGATATCGTTTTCTATCCATCTCCGTATGATTTGTCGTATTCACTCTATAATCCTTATTATGCAGCACAAAAAGGCATTTTATCAGTACAGTTGGATTACGGTTTTTACCGCTCAAAATATGACCGTTTCATCTATCAACTGGATAATTATAATAATTTTTGGCGCACTTATATTGAAACGGAACTAAACCGTGAGGAATATTCTGAATATGGTCGTTGCAAAGCCAGTAATGCGGTTATCACCGGTTATGCCAAAATGGATAAGTTAGCTGAATATATGCAAAATCGTCAAGCAAAGAAACGTAAAACCATTATGATTGCTCCACACCACAGTGTTGAAGGTGGCACCAATGATGTTCTGGCACTTTCTAATTTTGTTCGTTACGCTGATTTGTTCTTAAAATTGCCGGAAATGTACCCGAATATTGATTTTATTTTCCGCCCGCATCCGGTACTGTTTACCATATTGAGCTTGAAACGCCATTGGGGACCGAAAAAGGTTGAACAATATATCGCTGATATGAAAGCACATAAAAACGTGATTTACAGCACACAAGGCGATTATTTGGAACAGTTTGCCCAATCTGACGGAATTATCCAAGACTGCGGCTCGTATTTGGTAGAATATCTATATACGCAAAAACCGGGATGCTATATGTTAAAATCTCCCAAAGATATTGACGCCAAATTTGCCGAACTGGGCAAACAATGTTTGGAGCAATACTACATTTCATATAATGAGCAAGATATCTTAGATTATATTGATAATGTAATAATAAAAGGTGATGATCCGAAAAAAACAAGCCGAGAAAAATTCGCCCGGGAAGTTATAATGGTCAATTATCCGCATGCTTCGGAAAAAATCGTGGAAGAAATAAAAAAAGAATTATCGGAGGACTAAAATGAAACGCGTAATAACTTATGGAACTTTTGATGTTTTACACTATGGACACATCAACTTACTAAAACGAGCTAAAGCACTTGGTGACTATCTGATTGTGGTGCTTTCCAGTGATGAATTTAATCAAGTGAAACACAAAAAATCGTTCTATAATTACGAACAGCGTAAAATGATTCTGGAGGCTTGCCGTTACGTTGATTTAGTGGTGCCGGAATATAACTGGGATCAAAAAATTGATGATGTAAAAAAATATCAGGCAGATATTTTTGTAATGGGTGATGACTGGCAAGGCAAATTTGATTTTCTTAAAGATTATTGCGAGGTAATTTATTTACCGCGCACCCCTGATGTCTGTTCAACCAAAACGAAAGAATATTTGCAAAACCAAGGACAATAAAATGAATAAACTTCAAGCAAAATTAAGCACATTCTTTATAAAAGATAAAGAAAAAAGAGCTTTTATAGAAAAATTAATAACGGATAAATTTTTTTACAATAATCTTTTGAAAACAACAAGTTACAATCAATATAAAGAAGAAGGAAAAGTTGACTTATCAATTTGCGCCATTATGAAAAATGAGGCGCCTTATGTTAAAGAATGGCTTGATTACCACTTGTTGGTTGGAGTGAAAAGGTTTTATATCTACGACAATGAAAGTGAAGATAATTTAAAAGAAAAATTAAAACCATATATTGATAAAGGCATTGTTATTTATAAATATCAGCCGGGAGAGTGTCAACAGCAAGTGGCTTACGAAGAGTGTTTACAACAGCACGGAACAGAAACAAAGTGGATGGCTTATATTGATACTGATGAATTTATTATTCCGCTAAAAAATAAAACAATACCTGAATTTTTGAAAGATTATACTCATTTTGTGGCAGTAGGCATAAATTGGACTCTATATGATTCTAATGACCACTATGAAAAGCCGTCAGGCGGTGTTTTAGAAAATTATACCCGAGTATACTTTGATGAAAACACCCCTAGAAATCAGCACATCAAGACCATATGTCAACCGGCTTTGACCTTGCATTTCAGACATCCCCATTACGGAATATATAAAGAAGGATATTTTGCTGTAAATGAGAATTATGAAAAGATTGAAGGTCCATTTAGCATTGTTTATGCAAAAAAAATAAGAATCAATCACTATTATTGTAAATCTTTTGCAGAATATAAAGCAAAAATATCAAGAGGTATGGCCGATCATAAAAAAAACGAATTACGAACATTAAATCAAAATGATTATATTTACCCTAATTATAAATATGACTATGTTATGTGGAAATTTGTTGCAACAATGCAAGGGCATTATCTTAAAGAATGGCTGAAATATATAAAATGTAAAATAAAAAATATTCCGCTCTATATATCAAATTTCTACCTCAATAAAGAATTTACATATAATTATTTTATTGATGAAGAATATTATAAAAAAAATTATCCGGAATACATCAAAGACGGAATGTCGATAGCTCAACATTATCTGAATATTGGTTGGAAAAAAGGTTACAATCCTTCTGCCAAATTTAATACAAAATTTTATCTTGATGAATATCCGGATGTTGAAAAAAGCAAACTGAATCCATTATGGCACTACATTCAATATGGTCAGTACGGAAATAAGAAAACACATAAATAATAAGCATTTTGACCATAAACACATAAATTCATT
>CADBPX010000062.1 GCA_902796625.1 uncultured Pseudomonadota bacterium | reverse complement strand
TTTTTACGAAGGTACACACAGCAAAAACGGCGAAATTAACCAGGTGGTCAACTTGTTGTCGGAAAGCCTGAAAAATATTGAAAACGGTTTGGCGCAAAGCATCAATAATTTCAGTGCCAAATCAACCAATATTATTGACCAATTCCAAAATTTAAATAACGCCGTCAGCGGTAGCATTAATAAATTGATTGAAAGTTCTACCCAAATTTCCGAACAAAGCAAAACCAACACCAATTTGTTGATTGCTCAAGATGAATATGTGAACAAGGCTCTGGCTAATTTGCAACAAATTACCGGTAAAATTGCCGATGTTAATAATGAGTTGGTAACTTCAGGTAATAAAATCGGGCAAACCTTAAATGCTTACGAGCAGAAAATGACGGATTTCGGCACAACGGTTGATGATCATTTGAATAATCTCAGCGAAAAATATACGCAGACCAATAAAGAAATTTCGGCTATTGAAAAACGCTTGAAATCAGCTAATTCCGATAAATTTATGAAATCTTCGGCCGATGTTATTGCCGAATTGGAGGCTCTGTCGATTGATATTAACAGCATTTTCAATAAGGCCGGCAAAGATTCGGATTTATGGAAGCAATATTATGAGGGAGATAAGAGTGCTTTTGCGCGTTATTTGGCAAAAAATATGACTAAAAAACAAGTTGTTGCCATTCGCGATGATTATGAAAATAAGCCGGATTTCCGCGTTATTGTCGACAAATATATTGATGATTTTGAAAGTTTGATAACGGCCGCCCGCAATAATGAACGTTCCAGCACATTATTGGCCATGATTTCCGGTTCCGATGTCGGCAAAGTTTATTATGTTTTGGCTCGCGCCATCGGGAAGCTTAATTAATGCATGATATTTTCTCGCATAGCAACGTTTTTATGGCGCCGATGGCCGGTATTACCGATCGGCCGTGGCGAACAATTCTGGCTTCGTGCGGGCAGGGTAATTTAATTTCCGAAATGGCGGCGGTTAACGCCATTCAGCGGCAAAATCCTAAAAGTTATCAAATTGCCAATGTTAAAGACGAACCATATCCGGTTGTGGTTCAGCTGGTTGGGAATGATCCGCGGCTGTTTGCCGATGCCGCTAAGCTGGTGACGGATTTGGGTGCTTATTCTATTGACATTAATATGGGGTGTCCGGTTAAAAAAATTGTTAACAATGAAGCCGGATCAGCCTTAATGAAAGATTTGCCGCGCGCCGCCGAAATTATTGAAGAAACTGTTAAAGCCACCTCTTTGCCGGTCAGTGTAAAGTTTCGCAAAGGCTGGGATAATGAGCATATCAATGCGGTTGAATTTGCTAAAATGTGCGAATACAGTGGTGCTGCCTACATAACCGTTCACGGTCGCACCCGAGCGCAGGGATACAGCGGTGAGGCCGATTGGAATATTATTCGCGAAGTTAAGCAAAGTGTTAAAATTCCGGTTATCGGCAACGGCGACATCGATTCACCGCAAAAAGCCAAAGAACGGCTCGATTTCAGCGGAGTTGACGGCATTATGATCGGCCGCGCCATGTTGGGAAATCCGTGGCTCTTGCATAATGTACATAATTATTTGCATGGTCTGCCGGTATCGGCAAAACCGACATTGTCGCAAATTAAAGAAAAATTGTTGCAACATTTGCATTTGCTGGTAGAATACTACGGTGAAAGAGGCGGTATGGCAATTTCACGCAAACATATCGGTTGGTATGTTAAAAGTTTATATGAAGCTAAGCGCTTTCGTGAACAATACAATAAATTATATGATTTTGCGATGGCTCAAAAATTGATAGATGATTTCTTTACGGGGATGGAGTAATGAAAATAGTTGTAGGCGGTGCTACCAGTGTAGGAAGAAGTTTGGTCGGCTATTTAAGTCTCGGTAACAATGATATTATTGTCGTTGATGAAAATCCGGCAAAACTTGATGAATTAGCCAAAGAATATGATGTGCAACCGGTTTTAGGTTCCATTTCTCATCCAGATATTCAGGAAAACCTCGGCATGAAAAGTGTTGATATGCTGATTGCGGTTACTGATAGCGATGAAATTAATATGATTGCCTGCCAAGTTGCCTACTCACTATTCAATGTTCCGCGGAAAATTGCGCGTGTTGATTCAAAATATTTTCTTAATCCGCTTTGGAATACTTTGTATAATGAAAAGAGCTTGCCGATTGATTTGGTTATTACTCCGGATATTGAAATTGCCAAATTTATTTTTCAGTTGATTAACCTTCCGGGAAGTACGGCGGTTTTTCCGTTTTTGAATAATAAAATTAATTTGTTCGCTTTTCGTTTGCGAGATATTGAAATTCCTTTCATAAAATTTTCTTTGCGGCACATCAATAATAAGCTGGCCGATATTTCTGCGCGCATCGCGCTGATTATACGCGGTAACCGGCGGATTCTTTCCTCAGATGAAGATGTTTATCTGCAACGTAATGATTTAATTTACATTTGTTGTCCAACAATACGTAATATGGAAGTAATGCGCTTGTTTGCGGTTGATCATAATCCTTATCAAAAAATTGTGATGTTCGGTGCTAATTCCATATCGCAATATTTGGCCGGTCAAATTGAGGAATATAGCACCGCCAACTGCAATATTATCGAAGATAATTACAAAAAGGCTCGGCGTCTGGCGGAAA
>CADBPX010000061.1 GCA_902796625.1 uncultured Pseudomonadota bacterium | reverse complement strand
ATTTTTTTGGAATTGCATCATAACTTGTTGTTTCGGTCACTGCTGTTGCAGCGGCATCAACTAACCCTCCGCGGTCTATATAGGTACCGACCCCGCCGCCGATAACTTCACCGGCTACAACCATATCCTTAATTTCCATCTTCTCCGATATACGGGATTCTTTTTTAAGCTCAACGAAATCTTTTACAATTTTTTCAGATTTCAAAGTATCATTAACTTGCATTTGTTGCGTATTTTCAACCGGCTTGCCGCGCGCATTTGTACCTAAGAAAACATAACCGTCATCTACGTGCTCGACCCAACCGAAATGCATATGAGATGAACGAGTATCCGATAGATGATTCAATAATGCCGGCAATGGCTGGTTAGTACCATCTTTAGTCAGCCAACGATCAGGTATTTGCATAAACGAAAAGATATATTCCGGATAAGTAGATGATAAACCGGCACAATTGGTAATTTTAGCATTAGGATTACTTATATCATTATCAAGACAAATAATTTGGTGTAGAATTTGACTTTCTTCAACCTTATAACCTATAGGAAGACTGGCCTCAATAGTACATCCGTACATTGGTTTATCTTTATTTATGTCTATATCCTTTGCAACGGTCATTTCATAACTGCCGGCATTATACATTAAATCACACTTAAATGCCTCGGCAATAGCTTTATTTTCAATCTTCAACCGCGCCACCAACACCGAAGCCTTAGTCTCGGCAATGCTGTTATCTTTATCCATACGCGGCGACAGATTATAAAAGCTGAACGCCACCATAATCGTTGCCAACAAAATCCATATATACATACCGCTTCTCCATAATTTTAACCAGCTAGGGTCATAGTATCATAATTTTCCGCAATTTTCCAGTGTTAAATAAAAACACCGACAAATCTTAACATTATTGTAACAATTCTGTAACAATTTAATTTATAAAATATAAAAAAAGCCTTAAACCGAACAAAAAAACCGCCGAGAAAACTCAGCGGCCGGCATATATCCCGATAATTAATTTTAAAAATCCAAAGCCTTGCGATATGTTTCAACTACAACTTCCTGTTCATCGCGGTCAGCTGCATTCATCTTGCGTAATTTCAAAATGGTGCGCATTGCTTTAATATCAAAGCCGGCACTTTTGGCCTCAGCAAAAATATCGCGAATATCTCCTTGGATTCCTTTTTTCTCTTCCTCTAAGCGTTCGATTCTTTCGATTAGCGAGCGTAATCTGTCTGCGGCAACACCACCGACTTCTGCCTTTACTTGAACTTCGTCTGCCATTTGTATTTCCTTTCCTAAAAATTTGGTGCTATGGTTGTAACAAAGTTTTTTATTTTTGACAAGAGATAAATTTTGCGTTAATCCGTATTTAAACTAAGGTGTTGTTAACCTATATGAATTATTATGAACCTGAATTTAAGAAAGGATTATGCTATGCCGATTGATACTCACACCAAAATTTTAGCCACCATTGGGCCTTCGTCTGCCTCCAAAACCATGATTGAAAAATTGGTACGCGCCGGTGCTGATGCCTTCCGTTTTAATTTTAGCCACGGCACCCATGAAGAGCACGCCGAACGCTATAAAATCGTTCGGGATTTAGCCCAAAAATATAAACGCCACATAACTGTTATTGCGGATTTACAAGGCCCCAAATTGCGTATTGGAACATTCAAATGTGATAAAGTCTTATTGAAAAAAGGGCAAAAGTTTATCCTTGATATGGTTAATGAACCGGGCGATGAAACACGTGTAATGCTACCGCATAAGGAAATATTTGAAGCCCTGCATATTGGAGATAAATTGCTGCTGAATGACGGCAATATCCAGTTAAAAATATTAGAAAATTCTCATTATAAAGCAGTTACGGAAGTTGTAGTCGGCGGTTACTTATCCGCACATAAAGGAGTTAATTTGCCAAACGTTCGTTTACCTATTTCCGCAATTACCTCCAAAGATAAAAAAGACTTAAAATTTGCCTTAGATTTAGGCGTAGATTGGGTGTGCCTATCTTTTGTACAAAGTATTGCTGATGTACGGATGGCTAAAAAATTAATCAACGGCAAAGCGTGGATTATTTCAAAATTAGAAAAACCGAGTGCTATAGATGAACTTGAGGACATTATAAAAGAATCTGACGGTATCATGGTAGCGCGCGGTGATTTGGGCGTTGAATGTCCGGTACAAACTGTGCCGGTCTTACAAAAGCGCATTGTTAAATCTTGCCGCAAATACGGCCGACCGGTTATTGTTGCCACACAAATGCTTGAATCCATGATTCAAAATCCGACTCCAACCCGGGCCGAGGTTTCCGATGTTGCCACCGCCGTTTATGACGGCGCCGACACCGTTATGCTTTCAGCTGAAACAGCTGCCGGACAATATCCGTATGAAGCCGTATCAATGATGCACAAAATTATCACCCATGTAGAAAATGACGAAGCTTATTACTCACGTGTACAATATGATAAAGATCTGTCTGATTGCGACGATATGGCCGATGCTATTACCTATGCAGCCAGTGAAATGATTGATATTTTGCCAAACATGGCCGCAGTTGTTACCTATACCGAAAGCGGTTTTACCTCTCTTTCCATGGCTCGCGAAAGACCAAGTCGTCCGGTCTTGGCTGTAACCTTATCGGAAGAAGTGGCTCGTCGATTAGGCATTGTTTGGGGAATTAAAGCAGCCGTATGTAACGATATTTTTCGCGATTTTAATGCCATTGATAAAAATGCTATCGCCACGGCAAAATCATTCAATATCGGTAAAAAAGGTGAATATCTGGTTATAACTGCCGGTTATCCAATCGGTCATAAGGGTATGACTAATTTAATCCACACCGTGCAACTTTAATTTGCAACTTTAGAGTTGAAAATAGATTTAATTTATCTTATAATGCTTTTTGATATAAGTATTATTATTTAAGTATTATGGCGATTTTTTCGTAATCTTTCAAAGGGGAGAAAGGTTTTACATAGTGCTAACTTCCCCATAAGTATCTATGAAAAAATTATCAAAAGTTTTGCTCAGTGATCAATTCCAGATTGCTGCGGCAATTGTCATTGCAACGGCATTGGGAGTAATATTTGCTCACAGCGTGCTGATGTACATCATCAGTGTTTTGTTTGCCGTGTTCGGCATTATTTCCATTGATTCGACTGAGATTAAGGAAATGAACAACAGCTTTGCGCTACAATTCCAAGGCTGGATTATGGTCGCAGTTGCAGTACTATTCTCGACCAGCATCATCGGAGCCGTTGCCAACTTATGTTTGATGGCATTTCTTTATTGGAAGATTGTTAGGCAACATTAAGATGAAAAAAACATCGACTTTCTGCTAAGAAAGCGATGTTTTTTTGTTTAATGAATATGTGTATAACGTCGGCGGATTTTTTGCAAAACATAGTAAAATAAGCTAATAATAAACTAATTAAACAAAATATTGAGGATAATATGTGTAAAATTAAAAACTTAGAAGAAAAAAAATTGGTTGTTTTGCAAGTTTTACCGGAGCTTAACCAAGGCGGTGTTGAACTCGGAACCACTGAAATTGCTTCCGAATTGCAAAAGCGTGGTATAGAAAATTATGTTGCTTCGGCCGGCGGACGGATGGAACATATTTTAGAACGCCTCAAAGTTCAGCATTTTACCTTGCCGCTTAAAACCAAAAATATCCTTAAAATGTATATTAATTCGTGGCGCCTTTCATCGCTGATAAAAAAGCACGGCATTACGGTTGTACACGCTCGTTCACGCGCCCCGGCATGGAGTGCTTATTGGGCGGCCAAACGCTGCGGTGTACATTTTGTAACCACCTTCCACGGTACATACGGTTTAGGTCCGTGGGGAATCAAAAAAATCTATAACAAAATTATGACTTATGGCGAAAGAGTTATTGCTATTTCAAACCATATCAAAGAGCATATCATCAAAAATTACGGTACTGATGAACAAAAAATCCGTCTAATAGCTCGTTGCGTTAATATGGAAAATTTCAACGTTGAAACAACTTCGGCTGAACGTTTAATTAAGTTTTTGGAAGAGAATCAAATTCCGGAAGAAAAACCGCTGATAACACTTATCGGCCGTTTAACCAACTGGAAAGGTCAAAAACTTTTAATTGAAGCTTTAAGTAAAATCAAAGACAAAGACTTTCACTGTATTTTAATCGGTGATGATCAAGGACGTACCAAATACAGCGAAGAATTGCGCGAAATGATTAACAAATTCGGCATGGATGATCGCTATACTTTTGTGCGTCATGTTTCCGATGTTCCGGCGGCCATGATGGTTTCGGATATTGTGTTATCCACCTCAATAGAACCGGAGGCCTTCGGCCGAATTGCCATTGAGGGACAAGCGATGGGACGAGTTGTTATTGCTTCAAACATCGGAGGCTCCAAGGAAACCGTTATTGACGGCGTAACCGGCCGCTTGTTTGAAAGCGGCAACGCTGATGATCTAGCCGAAAAAATCAGTTGGGCTTTACAGCTTTCAACGGAAGAAAGAGAAAAAATTGGTGCTGCAGCCATAAAAAATGTAAAAGAACATTTTACAAAACAAATAATGTGTGATAAAACGATCAAGGTTTATGAAGAACTCATAAATCAATAGTGAAATTTTAAATAGTGAAAAGGTAGAAAAATGGTAAAAATTAAATTGCCTGATGGCAGTATATAAGAGGAAAAAGACGGCATTTCCGGTTTGGAAATTGCCAATAAAATAAGTTTAAGTTTAGGCAAAGCTGCATTAGCGGTTCGTGTCAATGATGTTTTACAAGATTTAACTGCTCCGATTACCACCGATTCTACACTCACTATTATCACCGCCAAAGACGCTGACGGTTTACACATTTTGCGTCACTCCTGCTCTCACGTTATGGCTGAAGCCGTACAAGAATTATGGCCGGATACGCAGGTTACTATCGGACCGGCGATTGAGAACGGTTTTTATTACGACTTCGCCCGCAAAGAGCCGTTTACGACCGAAGATTTTGCTAAAATTGAAGCAAAAATGCACGAAATTATCAAGCGTGATGAGAAGATTGAACGCATTGTTATGCCACGCGAAGAAGCTATTGAATTTTTCAAAGCTAAGGGGGAACATTATAAAGTTGAAATCATTGAGGACTTGCCGGAAGGGGAAATTATTTCTTTGTATCGTCAGGGAAATTATACCGACTTGTGCCGCGGACCACACGTTCCGTCAACCTCAAAAATCGGCGATGCCTTCAAAATTATGA
Source organism: uncultured Pseudomonadota bacterium (assembly GCA_902796625.1). Classification (GTDB taxonomy): domain Bacteria; phylum Pseudomonadota; class Alphaproteobacteria; order RF32; family CAG-239; genus RUG410. The sequence continues at coordinate 2,220 of CADBPX010000061.1, read as the reverse complement.
AGGTAGCCGGTGCTTATTGGCGCGGCGATTCGAACAACGAAATGTTACAACGCTTATACGCTACGGCATGGGCCAATAAAAAAGATTTAGATGCCTACATCACCATGATTGAAGAAGCGGCAAAGCGTGACCACCGCAAACTTGGCAAAGAAATGGATTTATTTCATTTTGAACCGGAATATGCTCCGGGTGCTGTGTTCTGGCATGACAAGGGTTTCCGCGTTTATCGTAAATTGATTGAATATATGCGTAATCGCCAAGAACACAACGGTTATCAAGAAATTGAAACCCCGCGGATTATGGACCGCATTTTGTGGGAAACCTCCGGTCACTGGGATAAGTACGGAGCACATAACTATTCCGGTAAAACAGAAGATGACAAAATGTTTTGTGTTAAACCGATGAACTGCCCGGGAAGTTTACTGGTTTATAAACAAGGTGTAAAATCTTATCGTGATTTACCGTTGCGCTTAGCCGAATTCGGCAAAGTTAACCGTTTTGAAGCCTCAGGTGCTTTAATGGGGCTGATGCGCGTACGTGAATTTACGCAAGATGATGCACACATTTTCTGCACTCCGGAACAGATGGAAGAAGAATGCATTAATACCATGCGGTTAATTTTTGATATTTATAAAGACTTTGGCTTTGATAAAATCAAAATTTATCTTTCGACACGTCCGGACAGCATTTATCGTATCGGAAGTGATGAAATTTGGGATTTGTGCGAAAAATCTTTGGCTAACGCTTTGGAAAAGCACGGTTATGAATATGAAATTAATCCGGGCGAAGGTGCTTTTTACGGGCCGAAATTAGAATTTATTTTACGTGATGCCATCGGCCGTGAATGGCAATGCGGTACAATTCAAGTAGACATGAACTTACCGGAACGCTTTGATATTTCATATATCGGTGAAGACGGCGAAAAGCATCGTCCGGTTATGTTGCACCGTGCCTTATTTGGGTCGATTGAACGTTTCTTAGGTATTTTAATTGAACAGCATGCCGGAAAATTACCGCTATGGCTTTCGCCGTTACCGGTGGTTGTTGCTCCGATTGTCAGTGAATTTGACGGCTATGCCGAAGAAATTGTGGCTCAGTTGGACAAGCTTGGTATTAAGGCCGAAGCAGATTTGCGCAATGAAAAAATTAACTATAAAGTACGCGAACATTCGTTGGCTAAAGTTCCGGTAATTGCGGTTGTTGGAGCTAAGGAACGCGATAATCGTACCGTAACTTTGCGCCGTTTAGGAACCGAAAAGCAAGAAACGATGTCGCTTACTGACTTTATTGCACAGATGAAAGATGAGACACAAATGCCGCATCGCTTTGAATAATGGCAAAGAAATTATTACGCTACAAAGGCACCGAATTGGTGCCTTTTTTTACCACCACTTTGCACTTCAAGCGCTCTTTTTTATTGTCATGCCTATTTTGCGACAGCAAAATTCAAGGCATCTTCGAATCATTTAAATTTTTCATTTAACTGTCATCGCTCGTTTTCGCCAGAAAACGTCCAGCGATCTTCGAATCCTTTAAAAAAAAGCAGTAGACCCCTTGACCTCGTGCCTAATAGCACTCGGAGGGGTGACAATATAAACTAATAATGTCATGCCTATTTTGCGACAGCAAAATTCAAGGCATCTTCGAATGCTTTTAAAAAGAAGCAGTAGACCCCTTGACCTCGTGTCTAATAGCACTCGGAGGGGTGACATTAAAATCAAAAAAAGAGCCGCGTAACACCGGCGGCTCTTCAATTTATGATCTTTATACTAGTTATTTACCCATTTAACACACTTAGGATTTACCGGATCATATTCCAGATGATATTGATCAGGTCTGCTATTATCAGTACTGGTAGTTCCTCCAAACTTAGTTGTAAGAGAATATCCTGGACTACAATTACGTAACTGATAACCAAAAGTACCGGTAGTACAGTTAATGTGATTACCAACTTGATGAACCGGAATTCCACTTTGTTCAGCATAGACAGTGTATCCATGGTTTTCTACATCAAAAGAAGAACATAACGCCCTATTATTCAAATTATAAATAGGTGTTACAGTTACATTTTCCTCGCTACTATAATCAAACACCACATGTCGTAAAATAGAAGGAGAAAAACCACACTCTGACGGAGCAACCGGTGTTCCTGATTTACGAGCATAGATAAATGTACAAACTTCATGTCTTCCTGGTTCAACATACTCATAACGATCAAAT
>CADBPX010000060.1 GCA_902796625.1 uncultured Pseudomonadota bacterium | reverse complement strand
TTGCGATGTTTCGGAAGCGTTTGGATCATCACGCGGTTGTATGGAAATTACACCTTGATTGGCTGTATAAATTTTGCCGACCTTGCTGTGACTGTTTTCGGCAAACTCAATAGCCGCGGCATTGGCATTTTGTGTTGATTTTTTCAACAGCGCCGGTTTAACCTCATTTAATTTGGTGAAAAAGTACGAGGCGTTTTGCGAACTGAAAATAATCCCTTTACCGATAAGCTCATTTGTCTGCGACATCGCTTCGGCTATTTGCGATACTTTAGTCGAACGAACCGTGATATTTTGCGTCAGGATAAAGCGTGAAGCTTCTGCAGAATTTGTGTCTCTATATGGGTTGGCCATCAGATCATTTGTTTCGATTCGGTCCACAGAAATTTCATCTTTTGTAAATTTTCTGTTTTCCAAGAATTGCGTAACCATCGCTGCTTGCTCTTCAATTTGTCTTTGCACTTCCGACAAATTGTTGCCGTTAACCGTAAATTGAATATTCCATATTCCCATATCCGCCGTAACATCTTGCTCCGCCAAACCTTTGACTGTGACAACGCGTGAATTATAGTGTGTTTTATAATAGTAATATCCCGGAAAAAAGCCGGCACAAGCCAATCCCGATGCCAAAATAACCGATGCCAGAATTTTATGTTGATTTTCCATGGTAAATCCTTTCAATAATATGCAGATTGACAATCATTCATATAATTGGTATATATTACACTCAAAATGAAAAGTAAAGGAGTTTATGATGGAAAAAGCGGCTGGTGAATTAAAAGTTTTTTCATCAATTTTATTGCAGGAATATGTGCGGATTATGACGATGGCGCACTTTTTCAAAACAGCAGGTCATGATCAAACCGCTCGGTTTCATATATCTCATGAACATTATACGGCGATGACAGATGCGGCGTTTAAGATGCCGTTGATCGGCTTGAATTTAGACTATGACGCGGAGAAGGAAATATTATCCGTTACGCCGGATCAAGGTCTGATTGAACACTACGATACACCGATTATGAAAGAGGTTGTTGATCAATATTATGATGCTTATGCACATCGTTACCACTCCTTCATTTTTTTAATGGAATAAGAAGAAAAAGACAAGTCTTATTTAGAAGCATATGAGACCGAAGAAGAAGTAAAAAGTTGCAAGACTTTAATAGAAGAGGAAGAATAAAAACGCTTCTATATTGGAAAACGGAATTCTGTAATTTTAAAGATAATTTACCGAAAAATATCTTGCGACTGTGGAATTATGTAAAAAATTATCAACATTAATATAATTTTGAAAGGGCCCATAGCACTCTTGATTTTTGACGCCTTTCGGATACTTATTTACTAAATCTTCTATTCCTAAATAGTCTTATTTCTTATGACCTAGCACAAAAATATTGACATATTTCCAAAAAGTATGTATTAATATAATATCTAATTTATAATTTATAAACTATGAAATTAACAAATCCATTAAAACAAGACGTCCACATTAAGAAGTCTCATTTGTGGATGGTTGGATTGGGTACCGTGATTGGTTTCGGTTTCCTGATCAATTGTGTCGTTGCACCTTTTTTGCACGAGGTATGTACCCCTATTGATTGGGAGCAACTTATTTTGAGTGCCGTGCTGCTGGCTGGTTTGGGAACAGTTCGGAAAACGGTTCTTGCGCGATTTAAATATCTGCAGCAAGATGATGTTGTGTCTGAAGAACGCCAGCAAACGATTGAAGAGATGCTCAAAGAAAAACTTTGGGTGCCGTGTATCGGTTGGTGTCTGGTAGCCGGTTTTGCCATCAACTTTTTGGTCCATCCGTTTTATGACGGAGTCCATTTGGTTGACTGGGAGTGGTTACAAACATCCATTGCCTTGTTTTTAACATTGAGTAGTGCCCGTGAATTTAACGTGTATTCGCAAAATGAAAAACAGGCTCTGATGGAGCTTAATGAACAAGACTTAGAACGTGAACGCGAGGAACTTGAAGCTATGCGTCAAGCGGAGGAACATTAATTTTCTGCAGTTGTGGTTACATCACTTATTCATTTTGTTCTGTCTTCGCAGATTCTGACAACGATCGCTTGTATCGGAGTTGTCTGTGGATTGGCTCAGATTTTTTCCCAAGGTAAAATTCTGAGTTTTCAGATGCCGCTGTTGCAGGTCGGATTTAGAAGCCTTCTTGTCGTCGGTTTTGTGCTGTGCTTTTTTGTTGATGTGCCGGCGATGACAGGTTTTGGATCTTTGATTGCTTCTATTTTACATGTATTGATCGGCTTTGTTGTACTGGTCGGTTTGATGTATGTAGTGCAGCTCATCGGATCTTTGATCCTCGGAATCCTTTCCTGGGTTTTTGAGGATTTAATCTGAGTAAAAAAACCTCTGAATTAATTTCAGAGGTTTTTTTGTTGTCAAAAAGTTATGCAGTGCATATTTTATAAATATTTACATTTGAACGAAATTCATTATGATATGCCACAAAGGAGATAGAATATGTATAATACACGATTGATCACAAAAGATTTGACATGGATCGGCGCCAGTGACCGCCGCTTAGCCTTGTTTGAAAATGTTTATCCGATTCCGCATGGTATTTCGTATAATTCGTACTTGCTTTGCGACGATCGTACCGTACTTTTCGATACGGTGGATTCATCTGTCAGCCGACAGTTTTTTGAAAATTTAACCCACGCCTTGAACGGTCGTACGCTTGATTATGCGGTTGTTCATCACATGGAACCGGATCATTGCGCAGAGTTGGAACATTTGATGATGCGTTATCCGCAGGTTAAAATCGTATGTAATGCGCAAATTAAAAAAATGATTGCGCAGTTTTTCGATTTTTCGTTATCTGATGACAGCTTTATGCTCGTCAAAGAAGGCGACACGCTTAATACCGGACATCACGAGCTTGCCTTTATTGCGGCGCCGATGGTACATTGGCCGGAAGTGATGATGACCTATGATCGAACCGATAAAGTTCTGTTTTCGGCCGATGCATTCGGAACGTTCGGAGCGTTAAACGGTAATATTTTTGCCGATGAGGTGAATTTTGTCGGTGAATATCTTGACGAGGCTCGCCGCTATTATACGAATATTGTCGGAAAGTATGGGCCGCAGGTGCAAAATGTTTTAAAAAAAGCCGCACCCCTTGATATACGAATGATTTGTCCGTTGCACGGATTTATCTGGCGTCAGGATTTGGATTTTTACATCAAAAAATATGATCTTTGGTCAAAATATGAAGCAGAAGAAAAAGGCGTGGTTATTGCTTACGGATCAATCTACGGCAATACGGAAAATGCCGCGCAGATACTTGCCGCTAAATTGGCGGAAAAAGGTGTTCGTCATATTCATATGTATGATGTATCGGTTACCCATCCGTCTTATATTATCGCGCAGGCTTTCCGCTATTCGACTCTGGTCTTGGCTTCGGCAACTTATAATGCCGGCATTTTTGTAAATATGGAAAATCTGCTGCGAGATATTGTGGCGCATAACCTGCAAAACAGAACAATCGCTTTGATTGAAAACGGATCGTGGGCGGCAACTGCCGGAAAACAAATGAAAGAAGAAATTACACAATTGAAAAATTGTACGCTTCTTGAGCCGATTCTATCAATTAAGTCTGCCGTCAAAGAGTCCCAATTGGCAGAAATCGAAAACTTGGCCGAACAGATCATAAAAGCCTAAAAGATGTGGAGAAAAACAAAATTTTCTTTTCATTTTGTGCATGGGGCGATAGAGTGATCTTGTTAGAACTATATGGAGAAAACTATGAAAAAATATATTGCAGAATTGTTCGGAACATTTGTTCTGGTTTTGGTTGGTTGCGGTACGGTTGTTTTTTCGGCACCGTATGTCGGTAACACAGGTATCGCATTGGCTTTCGGCTTGGCTGTTATGGCTATGGTCTATGCCATTGGTCCGGTTTCCGGTGCTCATGTTAATCCGGCTGTTACACTCGGTGTATGGTCAGCAGGACGCATGAAGTTCGGAGATGTTCTTGGTTATATTGCAGGGCAGTTCGCCGGTGCCGCTCTTGGTGCTTATGTGATTATTGCCATTGCCAACGGACATTTGTCCGGATACGACGTTGCTCTCAACGGCTTGGGACAAAATGGTTGGGGTGAAAATTATGCCAGCGGGTATAATATGACTTCAGCGATTTTGTTTGAGTTTATTGCAACTTTTATTTTCGTAAAAGTTATTTTGCGGACAACGGCCGATAATTTGAAAATTGCCGGTGTCGTAATCGGTTTAACCTTAACTGTTATTCACATCTTGGGTTTACAGATTACCGGCGTTTCGGTTAATCCGGCACGCAGTTTCGGTCCGGCTGTTTTTGTCGGCGGTGAAGCTTTAACTCAATTGTGGCTGTTCTTGGTTGTTCCGTCGGTTGCCGGTTTGATTGCCGGTTTGGCTTCTCGTTGCTGCTGTGGTTGTTGCGGTTGCTGCAAAGGCGGTGAGTGCACTTGTGGTGATAATTGCCAATGCGGCGAGGGTTGCACATGCCAAATTCCGGCGGCAAAAAAAGAAACGCCGGCTGAAGTTAAAGCACCGCGCAGATATTCTCCGCGTCGCAATAACACACGCCGCAGTCCATCTGCAAGAGGACAGAGCAGAAGATAAATATCTGCCTTGAAAAAACAAAAAAACAGGCATCAAACGATGCCTGTTTTTTTGTTTTCGTTGATCAAATTACTTTAATTCAACTTTAGCACCAGCGGCTTCCAACTTAGCTTTGATAGCTTCAGCTTCTTCCTTTGTAGCGCCTTCTTTAATAGTCTTCGGAGCACCTTCAACCAGATCTTTAGCTTCTTTCAAGCCTAAACCGGTAATAGCACGAACTTCTTTAATAACATTGATTTTATTTGCACCAGCGTCAGCTAATACAACATCAAATTCTGTTTTTTCTTCAGCTGCAGCGGCAGCACCACCAGCGGCACCGGCAACAGCAACAGCAGCGGCAGCAGAAACGCCCCACTTTTCTTCTAACATTTTTGACAAATCAGCTGCTTCCATAACGGTTAAAGCTGATAATTCATCTACTAACTTGGCTAAATCTGCCATTTTTTTTCTCCAAATAAATTAAACTAACAAATTAAACTAAAAACCAACTTATGCGGCTTCCTTTTCGCTATATGCCTTAAGAACTCTGGCAACTTTCGAAGCCGGAGCTTGTAACAGGCCGATGAGTTTAGCACGCAATTCATCCATCGACGGAATTGCAGCTAACGCTTTGATTTCATCAATGCTTAGTACTTTATCAGATAAAGCACCGCCGATGATAACCAATTTTTCATTCTGTTTAGCGAATTCAACACAAGCTTTACATGCAGCAATCGGATCCTTAGCATAGGCTACGGCGATCGGACCTTTGAAAAGGTCTGCTAAAGCTTCAAACTTAGTGTCTTTTAATGCCAGACGAGCAATACGGTTTTTAGTAACTCTCAAAGAAGCACCGGCTTCACGAATTTTGTTTCTCAACTCATCAGCTTCTGCCACTGTTAAACCTTTGTTTTCGGTAATAACAACAGATTCTGAATTGGAGAAAATCTCATTCAGGAAGTTCAGTAATTCTGTTTTTTCTTCGCGGTTCACTTATTGTCTCCATACGAAAATGTTAAATTCCTACCTTGCGATAAGAACCGTTACCAACCCACAACAGGAAAAACCTGAAGTGGAACCCAATCTGTCCGAGGAGAAAAAGATTATTGATTAAAATCAAGTTCACTCCGTCTACGCAGGAAATTAAGGATATTCGAAGAGTTTGTTAACAAAACCGTCTTCCAATATCCGCCCACGGTCTTGGACAGCCATGAACACAGCAAAATTGCATTCATTGGTGAACCATATAAAATACTTTTTTTATCTTGTCAAGAGGTAAATTGCTATTTGCTTGTCATTATGAAAAAAAAGTGGTTGAAATATTAAACTTTTTACGTTATCCAAATTATGAATAATCTGCTTGAAATTATAGGAATGTTAATATGCACGGCTTGCACCCTTTGATTGTTGATTTGACTTTAATTACACTTTATGCCGCCATAACGACGATTATCTTCAAAAAATTAAAACAGCCGATGGTGCTCGGCTATATTTTGGCCGGAATTTTGGCCGGTCCGTATCTTAATTTTGTGCCAACCGTAACCGATAGGGCTAATCTTACACTATGGGCTGATATCGGGGTTATCTTTTTGTTGTTCAGTTTGGGACTGGAATTTAGTTTCAAAAAAATGCTGAGTGTCGGTAAATCAGCTATGATTACCGCAACTTTGAATATTTTTCTAATGTTGTTTGTCGGGCATTATGTGGGAATGCTTCTCGGTTGGACTACAACTGATAGTTTTTTCCTCGGTTCGATGATATCTATGTCGTCAACAACCATTATTATTAAGGCATTTGATGATTTAAATATTAAAAAACAAAAGTTTACAGATTTGGTTTTCGGTGTTCTGGTTATTGAAGATATTATGGGGATTTTGCTGCTCGTTTTATTGCCGACAATTGCATTGGGGCAGGGAATAAGCGGCAGTGCACTTGTTTTCAGCATTTTAAAACTTTTGGCCTTTTTAATACTGTGCTTTGTTTGCGGTATTTATCTTATTCCGACAACCTTAAAAAAAGTGAATGAATTTCTTAATGACGAAATGTTGCTGTTAGTGGCCGTGGCTTTAAGTCTTTCAATGGTTTATTTAGCAGTTTATTTTGGCTTTTCATCGGCTTTAGGTGCCTTTGTTATGGGATCAATTTTATCCGAAACAGCAGTTATTCGACGAGTGGAGCAAGTTATTAAACCGTTGAAAGACTTTTTCGGCGCGGTGTTTTTCGTTACCGTCGGAATGATGGTCGATCCGGAGATGTTTGTAACTTATGCCACGCCGATAATTACCATAACTTTGGTGGTGTTGAGCGGTATGGTGGTGTTTTCCACTTTCGGTTTTGTTATTTCCGGCCAAAATTTGAAAACAGCAGTTTCTTGCGGATTTTCTTTGGCACAAGTCGGAGAATTCGCTTTTATTATCGCTTCGCTCGGTAAAAGTTTGGGCGTTATAGATGATTTTGTTTATCCGATTATCGTTGCTGTGTCGGTTATTACAACATTTTTGACGCCTATAATGATAAAATCTTCGGGAAAAGCTAACCATATTTTAGAAAAAATATTACCGGAAAAATTATTGGCAAATATTAACCAAAATGCACGCAAAAATAAGGAAACTTCCAAAGAGGAACAGTTATGGCGTGATTTGTTCAAAAGCTGGTTTATCCGCATATTGGTATCGGCATTTTTGCTTTCAGCGATTATTGCGTTTGTTAATCAGGGAATTAAACCATATGCTCATCAATATCTGCCCAATGTTCCGGCTCGTATCGTGACAACTCTGGCGGCTTTGCTGTTGATGGCACCGTTTTTAAAAGGTTTGGGAGGTTGGGATATGATAATCGCCGGTAAGCTGAAAAGTGTGTTCGTAAAAATTCCGCGTTTGCGTTCTTCCGCAACCGACAAAAATATGCAACAAAATTCCGGAAATGAGGCAAAGAAAAATGTTTTCGCTGTTCCACAGCAGATTAAAACCGTTTTGCAAGGCCGAAAAAATCATATTGCCCAAATTTATACCGATTTATGGACGGCAAATCGAGCGAATCGTCTGCCTTTGGTGATTTTAACCGGATTTCGCTTGCTGATTGCCGCTTTTTTTATCGTTACGGCCGTGCATCAATTTTTAACCGAAAATCCGAAAGTTATCCTGATAATGCTTTTGGCCTCAATTATGCTTATTTCGCGTTCAAAATGGTTAATGAAACAATATTTGAAAATAGAAAATCAGTTTTTGGATAACTTGCAGGGTGAAAAACAAGAAACTGACGAAAGTAACTGATATATTTTTGTTTTTTTGTAACCTATTGTGGATAAAACTTATCATTCGAGTAAATGTATTGCTTATCAATAGGTTGTGATGTCGTTGTTTGATATAAAATAGGAAAAATATGTTGTAAAATAAGAAAATACTTGACATTTAGTGACGAATATTGTATCAAAAATTTTAGAGTGGAGAAAAGGGATTTTTGAACCATTCTGTGAGTTGAAGCACTGTGCTGATTAAAGCCGGTGCTTTTTTTGTATTAATTTTAGCAAACCGTACGTTTAATAGC
>CADBPX010000059.1 GCA_902796625.1 uncultured Pseudomonadota bacterium | reverse complement strand
CGGCTATGAGTTTGTCACAAATTATGGTGATATTACTCCAATGGGCGGATTAAGATACAATCATATTCGTCGTCACGGCTATAAAGACACGGCAACTCAAGCTGTATCCGGCAAGGATATAGACGTATTAACCGCTGTTGCCGGTGTTAAAATTGCCAAAGACGGTTACGGTCTGAATTGCCGTTTATTCCGTCCGGAAGCTTATGTCGGTGTAACGTATGATTTAGTAAGCGATCGCGACAATGCGATTGTTGCTTTGGCTAACGGCGCCAGCTATGCAGTTCACGGCAAACGCTTGAATCGCTTTGGTGTTGAAGCCGGAGCCGGTTTGACTGCTGAATTAACGGATAAATTATCGGCTAATATCAGCTATATGGGCGGTTTCCGCAAGGATTACCAAAACCATACCGGTATGATCGGCTTGAAGTATGCTTTCTAGTTAGCTGATTTTTGGAAAGTGTATTTAATTTCATGGCAAAGAAACTCCACAAGGTCTATCCTTGAGGAGTTTTGCTATTGGTAAAAGTGTTTAATCTACCAGAGTAATCAAATGAATTGTCTTTTTAATAAAAAATATCTTGACTTAGAGTTTACTTTAATTGTTACGCTATGACGAATATGTTTCATTAGGAGATAAAAATGAAAAAAATTTTATCAATATTTACGCTGTTTTTGACAATTTTAGGATTAAATAACCAAGTTCAAGGAGGGGAAATGGATATGGAAAATACAAAAAAATTGGTCGTTTACTTTTCAAAAACCGGAGAACAATATAGTGTCGGCAATATAACAGAAGGAAATACGGCAATTATCGCCAAGATGATTGCAACACAAACAGGAGCTGATTTGTTTGAAGTAAAAGTAAAAAATGATACGTATCCGACGACATATAAGGCACTGACGGAAGTTGCTTTGGCAGAAAAAAAAGCCTCAGCACGGCCGGAAATTGTCGGCGATGTTGCAAATTTTGCCGAATATGATGTGGTATTTATCGGTACTCCTAACTGGTGGGCAGACTTACCGATGGCGCTGTATACATTTATGGAGGCTCATGACTGGAACGGTAAGAAAATTGCTCCTTTTGTAACTCATGAGGGTAGCGGTTTATCATCTATTCCAAGTAAGATTAAAAATGTCACAAATGCAGAAGTATTTGAGGGGTTAGCAGTTTATGGTCACGTTGCACAGAATAGCCGCGATGAAGCAGAAAAAGAAGTTTCAGCTTGGTTGAAAAAACTTGGTTTTTAAGGAGAAGATAATGTCTCAAACATATTTAAAACTTAATAACGGACTTGAAATGCCACAATTCGGTTTGGGTGTTTATTTGATTCCAGATGGCAAAGAAACGATTGCCGCCTGTTTAAATGCTTTCAAACTTGGCGTACGTCATATTGATACGGCACATGCTTACCAGAATGAACGTGGTGTTGGTGAAGCTCTTAAACAGAGCGGGCTTAAACGAGAGGAAGTCTGGATTACAACCAAGTTATGGCCAACCGAATATGGAGAAGGTAAGACGCTTAAAGCTATAGACAAGATGTTGGAACGTTTGCAAACCGATTATATTGACTTGTTGCTCTTACATCAGCAAGTCGGAGATTATATCGGAGCGTGGAAGGATATGGAAAAAGCTGTGGCTGACAGTAAAGTAAAATCTATCGGCATCAGTAATTTTAAGGAAAATCTCGAAGATTTACTAGCGCATGCCAAGATTAAGCCGGCAGCGATTCAAGTTGAATGTCATCCGTATTTTCCGCAACATGAACTCAAGAAACGTATAGCCGAATATGGTACTGTGCTTGAAAGCTGGTATCCGCTCGGACACGGTGATCCGCAGCTGATTAACGAGCCTGTTTTTACAAAATTAGCCCAAAAATACGGCAAAACCAATGTTCAAATCATATTGCGCTGGCATATTCAAGAAGGTAATTCTGTCTTTCCGAAAACTACAAATCTACAGCATATGCACGATAATTTTGATATTTTTGATTTTGAGTTATCTGCGGAAGATATGGCAGAAATAGCTAAGATGAATAAAGGTAAACGCTATTATACAGCGACATTAGAGGAACAAAAACATTTTACTCAATGGAAACCTGAAGATTAAAAAAGGAGAAATAAAATGAAAGTATTACTTGTTAACGGTTCCCCACATAAGAATGGTTGTACCAATACGGCGTTGGAAGAAATAGCCAACACATTAAAAGAAGAGGGAATTGGTGCAGAAATTTATTATATAGGACTGAAAGCTGTTTCCGGATGTCGCGGTTGTGGCGCTTGTACTCAAATTGGGCGATGCGTAATTAATGATGACGGGGTTAATGAATTTGTTGAGAAGGCAAAAGAATTTGATGGCTTTATTTTCGGTTCTCCCGTTCATTATGCATCTGCCGGCGGAACAATAACGTCATTTATGGATCGGGCGTTTTTTTCGGCATTTATGTCCGGACACGGTGAGGTTTTTTCTCATAAACCGGCAGCCGCTGTTGCCAGTGCTCGCCGATCTGGAACAACAGCAACACTAGACCAACTGAACAAATATTTTACAATATCTGAAATGCCGGTCATTTCCGGTCGTTATTGGAATATGGTTCACGGGCATACGCCTGAAGAAGTAAAACAGGATTTAGAGGGCATGCAAAATATGCGGATTTTGGCACGCAATATGGCTTGGCATCTTAAATGTTTGGAAGCCGGACGTAAAGCCGGAGTTCCAATGCCTAAACACGAAAAAATTGTTTTTACCAATTTTATAAGATAACAAATAAAAAAACCTCCCTGAAGGGAGGTTTTTTCACTGGCTCCGACTGTCGGATTCGAACCAACGACCAATCGGTTAACAGCCGATTGCTCTACCGCTGAGCTAAGTCGGAATATTTGGAGGCCGGTACCGGAATTGAACCGATATAGAAGGATTTGCAGTCCTCTGCAT
>CADBPX010000058.1 GCA_902796625.1 uncultured Pseudomonadota bacterium | reverse complement strand
TGCAAAATTAAAATCTTGATTGGTTAAATGATGTACTTGTCCCTTGGCATCAAGCGCCACGGCATCATGCAATACTTGGGATATTTCCGAGCCGAAGCATCCGGCATTTCCCTTAACCGCACCGCCGATTGTGCCGGGGATTGAACATAAAAATTCTAAACCACTAAGCCGGTATTGCGGCAGAACCTTTTTGAACAGATTATTTTTGTAACCGCTGCCACAACGAATAAGATTATCTTCAATCCGACAAGAACAAAAGTTTTTGTGGCTGAGTTTAATAACCGCTCCCCGCCATCCGCCGTCACGAATCAATAAGTTTGATCCTCCGCCCAAAATAAAGACCGGTAAGGTGTTATTTTGCAAAAAATATTGCAAATCAGCCATATCTTCCGGAATAAACATAACGTCTGCCGGACCGCCGACATTGAGCCATGTGTGATTTTTCAGCGGTTCATTGAATAAATATTTTCCGCGGACATCGGGTAATTTTTGCATAAGCGTATCGGTCATAGATTGTCTTTATCCTCCGAAGCAGTGTTTTTACGAGTAATAGCTAACAGCATACCAACCTCGATGGCGCTGCTTAACAAAGAAGAGCCGCCGTAAGAAATGAACGGTAACGTCATACCCTTAGTCGGTATAATGTGCAGGGAAGAGGCCATATTAACAAAGGCCTGTAAACCCAAAGAAACGGCTAATCCGACCTCGGCATACATAACAAATAAATTACTTTCCTTAATTGCCGTTCGTAACGAGCGTACCACAATAACGGCAAAAAGCACAATTATGATTAAGCACAGCCATACCCCATATTCTTCGCCGGCAACCGCAAATACAAAGTCGGTATGAGCATCGGGAATCAGTAATTTAACCGTGCCTTCACCCGGACCTTTACCGACAAGATTGCCGTTTTGAAAGGCCTCCATGGCGCGATTGATTTGATAACTGGTTTCATCGCTGCCATATAAAAATTGATCAACGCGGGCATGAAAGTGCGGATATATAAAATAAAACAAAACCAATAAACCTATGCCACCGGCGGTTAAAACACTGACTAAAAGCATCGGCAGTCCGGCTAAAAACAGTTGCAGACAAAAGATGGCCGTAACCAACATTGTCATACCGATGTCAGGTTGCAGCAAAAGCAAGCCGGCAACAACACCATATAATCCGATGGCTATCATCATGCCGGGGAAATAGTCATATTTTTTGCCACAGTCCAATAACCAAGCCGTAACCACAATAAAAATCGGTTTCATAAATTCGGAAGCCTGCATCGAAAAGCCAAAGAGGCTGATCCAACGTTTAGCTCCCTTGGTTTCGAAACCGAAAAATAGAGTTAAAAACATAATAAATGCGATGATAAAAAAACCGACAATCGACATGCGGCGTAAAGTTTTTAATTTAAGCATGGATAAGGTAAAAATTACGCCGATAGAGGCGATAACGTAGAAAACCTGCTTGCGGATAAACCAGAAATCATCAACGTTGATGCGGCGAGCAACTGCCGGACTGGCGGTAATGTCAAGAATAATCCCAATGACTAACAGGGCTAGTGCCACGAATAGAGTGACTTTATCAACGGTCCACAACCATTTAACCAAAGCGTTATGACTATGACGTGAGAAACTTACCATGAATTTTTTCCTAAATAAAGCTCAAAGTGCCGATCAAGGCTAACAGCACTGCAGTAATCCAAAAGCGGATAACTACTTTTTTCTCACTCCAACCCAGCTGTTCAAAGTGGTGATGGATCGGCGCCATTTTGAAGAAACGTTTTCCGGTTTTTTTGAAGTAAGCAACTTGGATCATAACAGAAACCGTTTCTGCCACAAAAACTCCGCCGACAATTGCCAGTAAAATTTCACATTTGGTCATAACAGCAACGGTTCCGAGCAAGGCTCCTAACGCTAATGAGCCGGTATCTCCCATGAAAACGCGGGCTTTAGGTTTATTGAAGTGTAAAAATCCCAGACAACTGCCGATAACTGCCGCGCAAACAACGCTGATTTCGCCACAACGCGGAATATATAACATATTGAAATCTGCGGCATTTACTAACCCGCAGTAATAAGCGGTGATGGCAAAAAAGGTGAAGGCTAAAATGAGCAAACCGGAGGCTAATCCGTCTAAGCCGTCACTTAAATTGACGGCATTTGAAGCTCCTGAAATTACAATAACGGCAAACGGAATATACAGCCACGACAAATTAAACAGGAATTCAATATACGGAAAAGAGAGCACGGTATTGATGCTGCGTGGAGTTGCCGCCGTGATGATGCTGGCTGCAACTAAGGCGGTTAAAAATTGGAAAAAGAGTTTCATTCTGGCTGTCATGGCATTGGAAGTGTGGCGTTTTACTTTCCAATAATCATCAATAAATCCGGTTAAGCCATAGATAATTAATACCAAAATACTTACCCAGACAAAGTGATAAGAGATATTGGCAAAAAGCAGAATCGACAGTAATGATGTACCAAGAATTAGCAGTCCGCCCATTGTCGGAGTTCCTTTTTTGGTTGCCAAATGGCTTTGCGGACCATCTTCACGAATCGGTTGTCCCAGTTTTTGATGCTTGTGCAATAAGCCTATGACCAAATTTCCCAATAACAGGCTCAATACCAATGATAAACCGAAAGCCATGAAAGCTCTGGTTAAAAGCGATAAATCAGAATATATCAGTGCAAACATTATTCTTCCCCATTCAAATATACTGCTTGACACTTTAAGCAGAATATCTAAAATAAATATTAATAAATGTTTTTTATAAAGAAAAACGGAGAAAATTATGAGATTGATTACTTTTTTTATTATATGCCTTTTAACCGGCTATGGTGCCAGCGCTCAGGAAAGCTTCGGTATAGATGAAGATTTACCGAGTTCGGCGGAAATAAATGATGAGGCACAAAAAATATCGTCATTTTTGCTAAGTCAAATACCGAATTCTATGGTGCGGAGTATCGAAAAAGCCGAAAAAGTTTTTTGTTATACGGTTGAGGAAGTCGGTAACGGGTATGATGGTTATACGGCGCAGGATTCGTTGAAGATAACCGGTGCTTGCGGCGAACTTTCCGATGAAGGGCAAAAATTGATGAAAGAAACACTTTTTGAAAAGTCGGCTATTTATGCCAAAGCAGCTGTAAACTGTCAGCTTGAGCCGAAAATATTACTCCGCTACATATATGGTATGGAAAGCACCGATGTGGTAATTTCATACAGCTGTCCGGCAGTTCGTTTTTATCATAATCGCGATGATGTTATCGTTAATGCTACACCGGGAAAAAAGTTGTTGGAAAAAATTGTTTCCGCTTATGAAAAATTGCGTGCGCCGTATATTTCGCCGGCCGCCTTGGATCAAGTCGTTGCCAACGGCTATCCGTTAAATCAGAGCCAGTCGGCGATTGCTAAACGCATTACGTCAAGTGGTGCTAACCTTCGAAAATGGGGCGAAGAAAAGCCGGTTGAAACCGATAAAAACGATAAAAAAGATAATAATAACACTCCGCAAAGCGGATGGAATCGTTTGAAATAAAACGCTAAAATCTTGTTAATTGTTTACTATGCCTCTTGATAAGAACAAAAGAATGATTTATCTATGGCAAGATAAACAGATGTGTTAATGGATAAAAAAGTGAAAAAGAATTCTGATTTGGAAATAGCTTCATTGTATGCACAGTCAATATATGACGGGGCAAAGTCGGTTGGAGATTTGGCCACTGTATATAAAGAAATGATGCTGCTCAGAGAAGTTTTGCAACAGGACAGTGCGGAGTTTAAAAAGTTAGATAATCCGCTTTGGCCGCTGGAGGAAAAATATAAAGTTATTGAGAGTATCGCCAAACAATTCGGTTTGTGCCTCAGTATGACTAATACATTGAAACTGGTGATTGAAAATCGCAAGGCGGCGGTTTTTCCTTTAATTGTAGAAGAATTTATTAAGAACTATCAAGACGCTAATAACATTGCTGAGGTTAAAGTTATAACAGCAATTAATTTAAGTGAAAAACAAGATAAGCTCTTAAAGGAAAAGTTGGCGCAGATTTTCAATAAAACTATTGAAGTTGATTATGATATTAATCCGCAGATTCTCGGCGGGTTGATTATCCAATATGGAACAAATTTTATTGATAATTCCGTAAAGCAAAAACTTAATGCTTTGGAACAGCTTATGAAAGGGGCAAAGTAAATGTCTGTACAAGCAGATGAAATATCTACGATTTTAAAGGAAAAGATTGCAAATTTTGACTTATCCACGAATATGGCGGAAGTCGGTCGTGTGCTTTCCGTCGGTGACGGTATTGCCCATGTTTATGGTTTGGATAAGGTGCAATTGAACGAAATGGTCGAATTTTCCAACGGAACTAAAGGTATGGCGCTTAACTTGGAAGAAAACAGTGTCAGCGTTGTGCTTTTCGGTACCGATGAAGGTATTCGCGAGGGTGATGTTGTTAAAAGAACTGAAAAAATTGTCAGTGTTCCGGTTGGAAAGGGATTGCTGGGCAGAGTTGTTGATGCTTTAGGTAATCCGATTGACGGAATGGGGCCGATAAGCAGCGAAAAATTTAGCAATGCCGAAATTAAAGCTCCTGGTATTATTCCAAGGCGCAGTGTGCACGAGCCGGTACAAACCGGATTGAAAGTTATCGATTCGCTGATCCCGATCGGTCGTGGTCAACGTGAGTTGATTATTGGCGACCGTCAAACCGGTAAAACCTCAATTATCATCGATACAATAATCAATCAGAAGCGTACTAATGATGCCGCTAAAAGTGATAAAGAGAAGCTGTTTTGCATCTATGTTGCTGTCGGGCAAAAACGTTCATCTGTGGCCCAAGTCGTTAAAACTTTGCGCGACTATGGTGCTATGGATTACACTATTGTTGTGGCCGCAACCGCATCTGAGGCTGCTCCGTTACAATTTTTAGCCCCATATGCCGGAACAGCCATGGGTGAATATTTCCGCGATAACGGAATGCATGCCGTTATCTTTTATGATGACTTGTCTAAGCAAGCAGTGGCTTATCGCCAAATGTCTTTATTGATTCGTCGTCCGCCGGGACGTGAAGCATATCCGGGCGATGTGTTCTATTTACACTCTCGTTTGTTGGAACGTGCTGCAAAGATGAATGAAAACTATGGTTCCGGTTCATTAACGGCTATGCCGGTGATTGAGACACAGGCCGGAGATGTTTCAGCGTATATTCCGACTAACGTGATTTCTATTACCGATGGACAAATCTTTTTGGAAACAGCTTTGTTCTATCAGGGAATTCGTCCGGCGGTTAACGTTGGTATTTCGGTTTCTCGTGTTGGTTCAGCCGCACAAATTAAGGCAATGAAACAGGTTTCCGGTTCAATGAAGCTGGATTTGGCTCAATATCGCGAAATGGCTGCCTTTGCTCAATTTTCGGCCGATTTGGATAAGTCAACCCGTGACTTGTTGGATAAGGGCGCGAAATTAACTGAGTTGCTGAAGCAACCGGTTCACCAGCCGATGGCGACCGAAGAAGAAGTTGCTTCAATTTTTGCCGGAGTTCGCGACTATTTAACCAAAGTAAACGTGGCAGACATTAAGAACTTTGAACAGGAAAGTTTGCAACAGTTGCGCGAAGCTCATCCGGAATATTTGGCCGAAATTCGTGAAAAACGTATAATTTCTGCCGAATTGGAAGAAAAACTCGGAGCATTTTATCGCGAGTTTGCCGATAAGTATGTTCAAAATCAAGAAAAGGCAGCGTAAATGGCCGGATTAAAAGAACTAAGAACGAGAATCGAAGCCATTAAGTCGACGCAGAAAATTACTTCGGCGATGAAAATGGTTGCGGCTTCGCGTTTGCGTCGGGTGCAGATTCTGGTAGATAAAAACCAAGGATATTCCGAAAATTTACGCCGTTCCGCACTTCGGGTAAAAACGGAGATTGAAGCGGAAGAACTGGCAAAAAACATTAAATATGTTCGTCCGACTCTGTTGCAGGAAAAAAAGAAACCGCAAAAATATACGCTATATGTTCTTTCATCAGATCGTGGTTTATGCGGCGCTTACAACAGTAACGTCGGTAAAAAGGCAATCGGGCGCATTAAAGAGCTGTTGAAGGCGGGTAAAACTGTTAAAGTTGTTTGTGTCGGTAAAAAAGCCTATGATGCAATAAAGCGTGTATTTGGCTTGAAAACGTTTGAGTTGGTGCGCGTACAAATGGATATGCATAACCTGACCTATGCCAAGGCCGCCGAAAAATTAGCCGATAGTATTTTAAGACAATTCAAAAACGGCGAGTTTGATGTTTGTGAATTTATATATGCAAGATTTATATCGGCAATCAGCCGCAATTTTGTTGATGAACAGATTTGTCCGCTTGATTTGAATACAGAGCACTTGGAGGAAAAAGATTTGGCTCTGCTTAATCGTTCAGGAAATGCTTTTTACGAATACATGCCGGATAAAATTACTTTGTTGACCAATATTTTGCCGATACTGTTTTATGATAATATTTTCAAGGTTATCGTTAATTCTGCCGCATCGGAACACGGAGCGCGCATGAGCTCTATGGACAGCGCAACCCGTAACGCTAAAAAAATGATTAGCGAGTTAACCCTGAAATATAACAGTTTGAGACAATCGGCAATTACTACCGAGTTGATAGAAATTATCGCCGGTGCTGAAGCTATTTAGAAATAGGAGAAAAAATGAGTAACGAAAATAAAATGTCCGCGAACTTAAAGTCTGGTAAAATTTATCAGGTTTTGGGTGCCGTAGTTGATGTTAAGTTTGAAAATGAAGAAGATTTACCAGATATTTTGACGGCCTTGGAATGCAACAATAACGGTCGCCGTTTGGTTTTGGAAGTAGAACAGCATATGGGCGATTGCGTAGTGCGTTGTATCGCTTTGGATTCAACAGACGGTTTAGTTCGGGGATCGGAAGTTATTAATACCGGTGAACCGATTAAAGTTCCGGTTGGTCCGGAGTTGTTGGGACGTATTATCAACGTATTGGGTGAGCCGGTTGATGAACGCGGTCCGGTAAAGAGTAAGCTTTCTTCACCGATTCACCGTGAAGCTCCGGCCTTTACCGATCAATCGACCAAAGAAGAAATTTTGGTTACCGGTATTAAAGTTATCGATCTTTTGGAACCATATAGCAAGGGTGGTAAAATTGGTTTGTTCGGCGGCGCCGGTGTTGGTAAGACCGTATTGATTATGGAATTGATTAATAATATTGCTAAAGGACACGGCGGATATTCCGTATTTACCGGTGTGGGCGAGCGAACTCGCGAAGGCAACGACTTGTATCACGAAATGATTGAATCCGGCGTTATTGATTTGAACGGAGATAAATCTAAAACCGTTTTGGTATACGGTCAAATGAATGAGCCGCCGGGAGCACGTGCTCGTGTGGCTTTAACCGGATTAACCGAAGCCGAATATTTCCGTGATCAGGAACATCAAGACGTGTTATTGTTTATTGATAACATCTTCCGCTTTACCCAAGCCGGATCAGAAGTTTCAGCTTTGTTGGGACGTATTCCGTCAGCCGTTGGTTATCAACCGACATTAGGTACGGATATGGGTGCCATGCAAGAACGTATTACATCAACCAAAGACGGATCAATTACTTCGGTTCAAGCAGTATACGTTCCGGCCGATGACTTGACCGATCCGGCCCCGGCAACCACATTCGCACACTTAGATGCGACAACGGTGTTATCTCGTAAAATTTCGGAATTGGGTATTTATCCGGCAGTGGATCCGCTTGATTCGACCAGCCGCGCATTGTCACCGGATATTGCCGGTCAAGAACACTATGAAACAGCGCGCCGCGTTCAGGAAATTTTGCAAAAATATAACTCGTTGCAAGATATTATTGCCATTTTAGGTATGGATGAGCTTTCTGAAGAAGACCGTCAAGTGGTATCACGGGCGCGCAAGATTCAAAAATTCTTGTCACAACCGTTCCATGTGGCCGAAGTATTTACCGGTTTAAAAGGCGTCTATGTTAACTTGGAAGACACTATTAAGGGCTTTAAGGGAATTTTGGACGGTTTGTATGATGATCTTCCGGAAGCTGCTTTTTATATGGTAGGTACAATAGAAGAGGCGATTGCCAAAGCCGAAAAAATGAAAGAAGCTGAATAATGGCGGAAAACATTACCTTAAAAATATATACTCCGGAGAAGACAGCTTTAAACCAGAAGGTTTATCGGGTGTTGCTTCCCTATGGCAAAACTAACATAACCATTATTGAAGATCGGGCTCCGACTTCTTTGGTTATGCATGCCGGAGTGTTGCAAATTCTCGGGGAAAATAATGAAATTTTAAGAAGTTATTTTATTGATGGCGGAGTCGCAGATGTTGCCGACAATGTTTGCAATATTTCGACTCGGCATATTATCGAAAAATCGCAGATAAATCTTGAAAAAGCGCTGGAACTTCGGGATAGCGAACCACAAAGTTTCGAGTATTATCAGATGATTGTCGATTATTTCTCGTCATTTGAGTAAAAAAATAATCGTTTATAAAACCTTCTGTTATGTGACAGAAGGTTTTTTTCGGTTTAAAAAATATCTTCAATTTTAAGCTATTGATATTATGTAATAAATAAGGATAAAAAACAAAAAATAATAACAATATATAGTTTGTTAATAATTTGTTAACCCTATATATAGTATACATCAGCTCAAGCACGTAAAACATAAATCAAAAAAAGGAGATATATAATGAACGTAATTGAATTACAAAATGTTGCCTTAACTGATGCCGAAAGACAACCTTGCGAAGTTTGGACCAGAGTTATGGGATATCATCGTCCGGTTTCTGAATTCAATCGCGGTAAAAAATCGGAGTATTATTCTCGTAAATGTTTTACGGAAGATAAAGCCATGGCGCACTTAGATATGCCGCAAGATTGCTGTTGCTGTGCGGCAGAATAGCCTTTAGTGAGATGAAATTTATGAAAATCTCCGTTTATGCGGAGATTTTTTTTGTGATAATTAATTTTTTGACAAAAAGTATAGACATTAACAAAATAATTTGCTATAATTTCCTATTATAGGAGGTATTTATGGCAACAGAGTGGCTTACACCGGTTAAAATTGACGAAGATTTGGCATTGGGTGATGTTCAAGCTTCTAATGCCGATGATTTCGACGGGAAGGTCTGTTCCGCCATGGAAAGCCAACAGGATTATAATTACTATCAATTTTCCCGTAACAGTCGCCCATTATCCTATACCGAAACATTGATAAATTTATATAACAACCTTAACCGGATTTACAAAAAGTCAGCTTTTTCGACATCGGATAAAGAAACGGTTATTGCTAATAAGCAAAAACAGCAAGAATACTTGAATAATTACTATGCGGAGCAAGCGGAAAACAAGAATATTGATTTGGCCGAATTGATAAAGCATGTTGCATCATTGGAATATCCCAATATTCAATTCAGACAAGATGAAAAAGGTTATTTTGTGACAAATCCTCAAAATTTAAAAGAACCGAAGATGATAGATATTAATTCTGCAGTTCCAGATTATCAGAAAATTTTACCGCATGATACATATCCGGAAGAAGAGGTTCCATCATTGCGCGAGATTGTTCAAAAAGCTTTACAGCCGGCTGATGATTTGTTTTCTTATTTTAACACTTTTTATAAATGGGAAAAAGAAGATCGCGTTATTGAACCGCCGGAATTTTGGTATGTTCAGCAATATTC
>CADBPX010000057.1 GCA_902796625.1 uncultured Pseudomonadota bacterium | reverse complement strand
TATTAAGGTTCCGGATGACGCTTATGAAAGGCTGCTTCTTTATATTAAACGAGGTGAACATATTTTGGTAAGTGGTGCAACATCAACCGGTAAAACCACATTTTTAAATAATTTACTGAAAATTTTGGATATTCATAAGCGCATTATTACAGTAGAGGATACTCGGGAGTTAATTGTGCCGCATCCGAATCGTGTTCACCTCGTTATGTCTCGTACCGGTCAAACTAATGATATTAATTATTCCGGCATTATCGATTTAGTTGTGCGTTTTACGCCAGACGCGATTATCGGCGGTGAGATTTCAACTTCTAATGCCAGTGGTATTTGGCAATTAATGGGGTCAGGTCACGATAACTGTTTTGCTACTATTCACGCTGAAAGCTCACAAGAGGCTTATCTGCAATTTATAAAACGTATTATGGCATCGACCAATGGTGCGGTAAATGTTGAACAGACTCTTGATGAAATGCGGCGTAAATTGCACGTAGTGCAGATTCAGCGTGTCGGTAACCAACGTGCAATTACCGAAGTAACGTAGAAATAAAATGTAGAGCAACTATTTATGAAAAATGAAAAACTTGCCGTTACTCAGCAAAAATTCCAAGAATTTTATAAAAAAAATTTGCAGGAAGTTTATGAGAATTTGGAAAAGATCCGACAGAAAAATCTCCGCGACTTGTTTCGTTATATTATCGGAATTGTCTGTGTCGGATCAGCATTTGCAGCTTTGTTCTATTTTGATGTTTTAACCGAAAAGGTTTGGCAACAAAGGTGGTTTTCGCTTTTGTGCAGCGTGTTACTGCTTATTGCCGGCGGGTTGATTTATTCCCCGTTTATGGAATATAACGGTCAAACCAAATCACGCACCATGAATAAAATTTTATCCTTTTGGGGTAAGTTTAAATATTATAACGGCTCTGATCTTATTGGCAGTACGGAAATAAAAAAATCTGAACTTTTCACCTATTTTAATCGCTCACAGTCAGCCGATGCCTTTTGGGGAGAACATAAAAGCGTTGACATAGATGTATCGGAACATGATTTACGGGTTCATGGCAATAAAGGGGATACCGTAATTTTTAAAGGGGTACTTATAAAATTTGAATTTCCGCAAAAGTTTTCCGGTAAAACAGTTGTTTTAAATAAAGGTCGTAACTGGAATTTTATTATGAACAATCCTTTACTTATGGCGGTATTGGGTATTTTGCTGGGGCCTCCGGTAATGGTTTATTATTACTATTTTACGGAGCCGTCAGTACCGACAGGATTATTGTTTACTTGGCTTCCGGTTTGTTTTCCGTTATTTATTGTCGGTATAGCTTATAAGATTTACCGTCATTTTCACCCGAAAAAGGCAACGACAAAAGTTGCATTAGAAGGTCTGTCTTTTATGCATAACTGGCGGATATTGACGGATAATCAGATTGAAGCACGCTATATTTTAACGCCTCTGTTTATGGAAAAGATGTTGGAAATAAAACGTCTTTTTCGCGGTAAACATATTGATTTCAGCTTTTTTGATAACAAACTTTTAATTGCTGTACATACACGAAAAAATATGTTTGAAACTACATCACTGTTCGTTCCGGCACTGAGCTATCATAAAGTGCGTGATGTTGTTAGTCAGCTTCACAGTATATTTGCAATAATAGATGTAATATTGAGTGAAACCGGCAAAAAATTACATTGATAATAATGTATATATTTCTGCTTTTACCAAGCTGAGCCCGACTTTTTTTTCGGAACTGGTGGCTATAATATCATGCATCGCTGCGGCATGCTTTTTGACCTCGGCGGCAATTTTTTCTTTGGCCTTATCTAACTCCTGAGCAGAAATTTTATCGCACTTTGTTAAGATAATTTGATAAACAACAGCGGATTCGTCGAGCATTTTCATAATTTCCGCATCTTCTTTTTTTATGCCGTGACGTGAGTCAACAAGCAGAAATACCCGACGTAAATTCGGCCTTCCGCGCAGATATGATTTAAGCACCTGTTGCCATTGTTTGACCATTTTTTCCGGTGCTTGTGCATAGCCGTATCCCGGCAAATCGACCAGATATAATTTGTTGTCGAAATCAAAGAAATTAAGCTGCTGAGTACGTCCCGGTGTTGCCGAAGTTTTGGCTAATTTGCGTTGATTGAATAGCGCGTTTATCAAGCTCGATTTTCCCACATTCGAGCGGCCGGCAAATGCCACCTCATTTAAATCGGCTTCCGGCAATTGCTCTAAATGCGCAACGCTCAGCATAAAATTGCATGGTTTAACGAATTGTGCTTCTGCGGCGGCAAGTTGTTCTGTGGTGAATTTTTCGCTCATTTAACCCCGTTTTTATGCATTATGATTTTCTGTTGAATAATGGATAAAATATTACTCAAGGTCCAATATATAACCAAACCGACCGCAAAATGGGCAAACATAATCATAAAAATCAACGGCATTAAAGCAAACATCCGTGCTTGATCTTTGTTCGCCGGTTGCGGATTAAGTTTGGTTTGGATAAACATGGTTAAGCCGTATATTAAAGGCCATAATCCGATATCTAAAGCCGAAGGTACCCAAATATGCGACCATTGCGAAATAGTGAGCGGATCAGGTGCCGATAAGTCTTTAACCCAACCGATAAACGGAGCATGACGGATTTCAATGGCAATATTTAAAACTTTATACAAAGAAAAGAATATCGGAATTTGAATAAATATCGGCAAACAACCGCCGGCCGGATTAATCTTTTCGCGCTTATATAAGTCCATGGTGGCGCGTTGTAAAGCAACTTTATCATCTTTGTACATCTGCTGCAATACCGCTAATTTCGGCTGAACCTTTTTCATTTTTGACATATTGTCATATGATTTGTTGGCAATTGGGAACATCAGCAGACGTAATAGCGCGGCAAATAACAATATTGCCCAACCCATATTGCCGATAAAATGGTATAAAAAGTCCAGAATATAAAAGAAAGGTTTGGTAATAAAATAATACCAACCGAAATCGACCGCTAAGTCGAATTTATTGATGGTTTTGGCATAAGTATCCAGCAGTTTAATTTCTTTGGCGCCGGCAAATAATTCCGTTGAAACGCCGGCTGAGCTGCCGGATTGAATTTGCATCGGCAAACCTTTATAGTCAAGTTGATATAAATGATCATTTATTTTGCGCAAGTCAACTTTTGCCTGATAGCTGTCATTAAATATAAAAGCGCCAAACCAGTATTTGTCGGAAAAAGATATCCACCCGCCGGTAGTTTCATATGATTCACCCTTATCACTGATTTTGGCATATTTGATTTCTTTAAGCTTATTATCAATAATACCGGTAAAACCTTCGTGAACAATAGAGCGTCCGGCTGCATCGGCGGAGATGCTTTTGCTTAAAATTCCGTAAGGAATAAGGGTTACTTCATGGCCGGTATTATTTTCCACCGTTTGTTTTACGTGGAATAAATAATGATCATCAAGCGAAATTTGATAGGTAAATTTTAATCCCTGTCTGTTATCCCAAGTTAATGTTGTCGGGGTTTGCGGGGTTAATTCGGTATTTTCCTCAACAGTCCATATAGTATCGCGAGTAGGGAGTGCCAAAGTTTTGTCACTTGAGAGCCAGCCGTATTCGGCAAAGAAGGCATTTTCGGTTTTAGCCGGATTAAATAAAACAACGGACGGGCTGTTTTCCTCAATTGTTTGTTTATATTTGGTGAGCATAATTTGATCGATCCGTGCGCCTTTTAAGCGAATTGAACCGCTTATGCTGTCATTTTTCAGAGGCAAGCGCGGATCTTGTTTTATAACTTCTTCAACATCGCGGAAATCCGATTCCTCGGGATTATTTTCAACATCTGACGGCGTATTTTCGCCCTCTTGTTCGTTTACCGACATTTCAACAGCGGCTTCTTCGGTTGCAGTCGGCTGGGGTTTCGGAAAGAAATAATTCATTGCCAAAACAACCAGACCGCACAAAATTACGGCCATATAAAAACTTTTAAAATCTTCTTTTATTTCATTATCATTCATTATTAAACGCTCCCATAAACATTCAACGTTTATAGTATTTTAAAGATAAAATCAAGTGCTTATACCGATTTATGCTTTTCTTCTTTTGGTGGCACCGGATCTTCGCCGCAACCGCCCCACGGGTGGCAACGCAAAATTCTTTTCAATCCCAGCCACAAACCTTTAACCGCGCCGTGTATGCGGATAGCTTCCAACATATATTGCGAGCAGGTCGGCTGAAAGCGGCATACTCCGGGGCACAACGGGGAAATAAAATAGCGATAGAACTTAATCGGTAAAAGCAGAATTTTCCGGATCATTGCTGTTTCTTTGCATAATCTGTTGATTAACTTTTTTGAAAGCCCACTTAACATCGTGTTGCAGGTCCTCATAAGCACAGCTATAAGTACCGAAGCGTCCGATAAGCACATAATCAACATTCGGTAGAGCCAGAGTGTTATAAACATCACGAACAACAGCGCGTAAGCGACGTTTCGTGCGATTGCGAATATGGGCTTTACCTAATTTTTTAGTAGCGGTAAAACCGATTCGCGCCGGCATTTCTTGTGATATAGATAAAGGTCGAGCCGCTTGCACTATAACATTTTTGGAAACCATTGTTATATCTTTAGCGGCTCTTAAAAAATCTTTTCGTTTTTTCAAAATTTGAAAAGCGCTCATTGACAAATCTTCAATTAAGCAGAAATTCTTTTACGACCTCTGGCACGACGTGCTGATAAAACTTTACGACCGCCGACACTGGCCATACGCGTTCTGAAGCCATGGCGACGCGAACGAATTAATTTACTAGGTTGATATGTTCTTTTCATTATAAAATCTCCGGTTATTATTTATTATTTAAAATCCGCCCCATGCGGACTCTCGGTTATTTCGCAATCTTTATAATCGGATATTGCATTCTTGTCAACAAAAAAACGCTCGTTTGTTCCGAGCGTTTTTGAATGATTCTGCTGTTTTATCTTCTGTCTCCGAGAATACTTAATAAATTCAGGAACAGATTTATAAAGTCCAAATACAGACTTAAGGCACCAGAAATTGCTTTGCGTGAAGCAATATCTTGGGTATCACTGTCATAATAAATGTTTTTGACCTTTTGAATATCATAAGCAGTTAAACCAACGAAAATTGCCACACCAATATATGATAATGCGTAGTAAAGAGCAGGGCTTTGCAAAAATATATTAACCAGTGAGGCAATAATTAAGCCGATTAAGCCCATAAATAAAAAGCTGCCGAAATTGCTTAAATCACGTTTTGTTGTATATCCGTACAAGCTCATTGCTCCGAATGTTGCCGCAGAAATCAAAAATACCCGTGTCATACTGGCTGCCGTATATACCAGAAAAATGTTAGCCAGCGATGCACCCATCAATGCCGAAAAGCCCCAGAACATTAATTGTGATGCAGCTAAACTTTTGCGACTTAAAACATATTGAAATGCAAAAATCATAGCCAGAGGTGCCAAGGCAACAACCCAGCCGAGAAATGACAGCGAAGCGGTTTGAGTTTGCGGGTTAACGTTATAAAAAAACTGAATTAAACCGGTGTTAGCAACTAAATAGGCCATTAATGCCGTTACGCATAAGCCGGCGCCCATATAGTTAAAAACTTTAATCATATATTGGCGCAAGCCTTCATCAATATAGGTTTTAGGTTTGTTCAAAACTTCAACCGACGGCCGGCGATTAATTTCATTCATATTCATTACATTATCTCCTTAATTATGTGTTGATAAAAATATAGGATATTTTCCCTTAAAAATCAATGAAGATTGATACAAAAATAAAAATATTTGGTTTTATAAAAAAATATGCTATACGACAAATAAAGGAGATGAAGTATGTATAGTGAGCGGTTTCAGCAATTTATCGAAATGTGGCAGAAAGATTTTGCCATTGAGCGCAGTATGAATGAAAAGGTATGTCTTGATCGTGACGGTAATCCGATTCCGTGGTACACCTATCCGGCCATTGAATATATGTCACAATTCGATTATCGCGATAAAAAAGTTTTTGAATTTGGCACCGGATATTCTTCAATGTATTGGGCTCAAAGAGCGCAAAAAGTTATCAGTATTGAAGACAAACCAGAATGGTTTGCCAAATTTTCACAAGAATTTTCCGCGCCGAACTGGCAGATGCGCTATTGTGATGAAAAACAAGGTTACGAAAATACGATTTTGCAAGATGGTGAAAAATATGAGGTAATCATTATCGATGGCAAACGTCGCGCTGAATGTGCAGAGAAGGCTGTGCAATGTTTGGCTGACGGCGGAATGATTATTTTAGATGACAGCGATCGCGTCAATACCAGTTTAGAATACTATAATGCCATCAAAATTTTGCGGCAGGCAGATTTATTGCAAGTTGATTTTTATGGTTTTTGTCCGATGAATAATTATACCAAAACAACTTCAATATTCTTTGCGCGCAACTTTAATTTTAAGTCCTTGCATGAGGTGCAGCCGATTAATGGTTGGGGAAATATTTGGTCAATGAGCCGAAAACAGCGTAAGCAATTTTTTCATAAACAGCAATATCCGGTTCCAGATGAAGATTAAATGTGTAACGCAGAGCATGGGGAAAAGACAAAGTTTACTTTATTATGCGGTAATGATTGCGCGATCATTAGCTTTCTCTGCTGCGAGCTTGAAACGATTTTACCGGCATTTTTAAAAGGTTGCTAAAAAAACTTTTAATATCAATTTTTTGCCCATAGCTAATGTTCATTTTTCTTAAAGTATGCGACAATCTGACGCCCAAAACATCTGACAGACTTTGATGATAAACATTAATCGGAAGATTTTGCAAAAAACTGTCTAGTTTGCTGATATGAACCGTTGTCATGCCGAGTTTTTCAGCAATTTTACAATTATTGCGGCTATCATCAATTAAAATAGATTTAGTCAGTTCTATCCGATATTTATCCGCAAAATCTTTCCAACTGTCCGGACTTTCGGCCTTTATCTTAAATTTATTTTCAACCAGCCCGCTAAAGTGAAGAGGTTTACCTGCAAGTAAAATATTTTCGGATGAAGTTCTATTTTTTATCATTGTTGCTTTAATTTGGGCTGAAGGCCAGTTTTCCACCACACGTAACCATGCCGCACAGGCAATTTCACGCAGTCCGTCACTTCGGATAATAATATCGGAAAAGGAACTTAATCGTTTCATAAAAGCTTTCATTGAAGGATCGTATCTAATTAAATTATAATTTAATTTCAGGGATAAGTTGTGGCAATACGTATTAAAAGTTTCAGTATCTTTACAAAAATATCGGGCAAATTTAAATAGTGCGTTCGCACCGCCCATTTTTTTGAGCTTTGGTAAATCAGCAAGAAGCTGGCGGCGGCTCTTCATCTTAGCCAACTCATGTAGGGCATGGTACGCAAAAGATACATAGAATTTTCGGTTTGAAAAACTATTAACAACCCCATCAATATCAAGTATAATTGCTTTATCAAGCGGTTTTTGTCTTTCCATGATAAGCCTTCCATCTTGCCATATTATACCATATTTGTTAAGTATTGCAAGCTCTATCCGGCAAATGATTTTAATACTAGGTTAATTTTATGTTATTACGCAAAAAAAAATCCCCCGATGCACGAGGGATTTTTCATCTTTTGTTTTTATTTTTTGGCTTTCTTCACCGTGGTCTTTTTAGCCGGAGCTTTTTTCGCGGCGGCTTTCTTTACCGTAGTCTTTTTAGCCGGAGCTTTTTTCGCGGCGGCTTTCTTTACCGTAGTCTTTTTAGCCGGAGCTTTTTTCGCGG
>CADBPX010000056.1 GCA_902796625.1 uncultured Pseudomonadota bacterium | reverse complement strand
CGAACGATCACTTGAAAAATAACCGATCCGTGCAACATTAAGAATAGCTTTCTTTGCCCAAAGTTCTTTATTTTTGTAATCTTCTTCCGCCTGATGAATTGCCTTGTTAAACGCCTCCAAATCAGCCAAAACAAAGTAATAATCGCTATTAAGCAACGAATCAAATATTTGCCGGAACATTTGCGGATAGTCACGATCTGTAAACAGCGGTGAATTTATTGCATCAAGTATTCTTTTAATATACGGAGATGCATTATAAATTTCTCCCGGATTATATTCCATACGGCGCTCACGGATTTGTTCTTCGGTTAAGCCAAACAGGTAAAAATTATCAGCCCCGACCGCTTCACGGATTTCTATGTTAGCGCCGTCATAAGTTCCTACGGTTAGAGCACCGTTTAGAGCAAACTTCATATTGCTGGTACCGGAGGCTTCAAATCCGGCAGTCGAAATTTGACAACTGATGTCAGCTGCCGGAATCAAATACTCAGCTACGGAAACTTTGTAATCCGGAATAAAAACTACCTGTATGTACTTATTAGCCCGATCATCATTATTAATTACTCTACCGACGTTATTAATCAGTTTAATAATCAGCTTGGCAAATGAATATGATGGAGCGGCCTTTCCGGCAAATACATAGGTTTTAGCCTGCAACGGTTTTTTGCCGTCGCGAATGATGCTCAGGTATTCGCCGATTACCTGCATAATTGTCATCAGCTGGCGCTTATATTCGTGGATGCGCTTAGCATGGACAATGCACATACTGTCTGGATTAATGGTTATTCCGGTTGAACGTAACACCTCTTGCTCCAAACGCCGCTTATTTTCACGTTTGATAGCCATAAATTGGCGAACAAAATCTTTATTTTCAGCATATTTTTCAATTCCACGTAGTAAGTCTAAATCAGTAATCCAGTCTTTGCCGATTTTATCACAAATCAGCGTCGCCAGCTTGTTATTGGCGTGAACCAACCAACGCCGCGGTGTAATTCCGTTGGTTACGTTGCAGAATTTTTCCGGCCAAAGTTCATAAAATTCCGGAACCAATGATTTTTTTATCAGCTCGGAATGCAGTTTAGCCACACCGTTTACCGAAAACGAACCGACGATCGATAGGTTAGCCATGCGGATAACCTGATTGTCGCCTTCGCCGTCAACAATAGAAACTTTTCCCAGTTTGTAATTATCATCACCGAATTTGCTACGGGCGAATTCCATAAAACGGCGGTTAATTTCATAGATAATTTGCAAGTGGCGCGGTAGCATTTTGCCGATAATGCGGCTACTCCACTTTTCCAATGCTTCCGGAAGTAAAGTGTGATTGGTATAAGCAAACACTTTAGTAACAATGTTCCATGCCGGAACCCATTCCAAATTGTAATTATCTACCAACTGGCGCATCATTTCAACAATAGCCAGTGCCGGGTGGGTGTCATTAAGCTGAATGCATACACAATCCGGAAGTTTGTTAAAATCATCGTTTTTTTCAAGAAAACGGCGAATAATATCTTGCACGGCGCAGGAAACAAAGAAATATTGTTGTGTCAGACGTAGCTCTTTTCCGGATTCGATATTGTCAGCCGGATAAAGAACTTTAGATATAGTTTCGGTGCGGATTTTATCGCGTACAGCTTCCATATAACCGCCGCTGTTAAATATATTCAAATCCAACTCATCATCGGTTTTGGCCGAGAATAGGCGCAAGTAATTAACCGAACGGCCGTTAAACCCGACTATCGGGAAATCTTCCGGTACTCCGTACATAGTGTGTGTATCGGTCCACACATAGCCGATACTGCCATCCGGTTTATGATACATTTCCACATGTCCGCCGATCGGGATAGTTACCGTGCGGTCGTAACGAGCAAATTGCCACGGGGAATTTTCTTCGAGCCAACTGTCAGCTTGTTCAACTTGATAACCATTTTCAAATTTTTGTTTAAACAATCCGAATTGATAGTTTATGCCGTAGCCAAATCCCGGAAGCCCCATTGAGGCCATTGAATCCAAATATCCGGCGGCTAAACGTCCTAATCCGCCGTTGCCTAAAGCCGGGTCGTATTCGGCATCAAAAATTTCTTGCAATGAAAATTCCGGCCAACCGTCGATTTCTATATTTTTCAGTATGTCATACAGTCCGAGGTTATACAAATTGTTTTCAAGCGAGCGGCCGATCAGATATTCAATAGATAAATAGTAGACGCGTTTAGTCGAAACTTCATTATATCGCGAAATTGTTTCATACATTTTATCCATGGCAAATTCACGCACGGCAAGGGCAATAATTGTAAACGCCTCTTGTTTTGTCAGCTCACAGGTTCTTTTGCCGATAAAATATTTGGCATAATGTTCAATGGCCAATTTTAATCTTGCGGTGTCAATCTCGTTGACGGAATTTTTTATTTCTTTCACAATTTGTCTCCCCTAAACATACTTTTTTATACAATCGTTATAGAATAATATAATTCGAATTGATATAAATTTAATTAACATTTAACAAATTTATTTTTTAAATTAAATTTGATTTTTTTTTTAAATCGCGC
The DNA here is from genome assembly GCA_902796625.1 of uncultured Pseudomonadota bacterium. Taxonomy (GTDB): domain Bacteria; phylum Pseudomonadota; class Alphaproteobacteria; order RF32; family CAG-239; genus RUG410. Next base: position 2,022 of record CADBPX010000056.1, on the reverse strand, counting down.
TATACACAGGCAATAATGCAGTAGATTGTAATAAAATGGTGAAGGTAATGGATAAAAAAATTATTTTGGCTTTATGTTGCTTTTTTATAACAACAACAGCCAAAGCAGATACAATTTTTGAAGCAATGAGCCAGGCATACAATACCAATCCGGTATTGCATGGGGAAAGAGCAAGCAGCGGTGCGGCAAATGAAGATGCCGCTTTGGCACGTTCCGGCTTCAGACCGGTAATTGCCGGCGGAGCAAATTATACTGATACGCACACGCGTACTACCGGCAATCGAACTATCGATGGTTATAGTAAGGGATATCGGGGAACGGTTACTCAGCCGATTTTCAGTGGGTTTAAAACCTATAATGCCGTTAAAGCGGCTGATAATGCGGCTAAGGCTGAAATAAATAATTTATACGCCGTAGAACAAGCTGTTTTACTTGATGCTTCCACTGCCTATCTTGATGTTGTTCGTGATGAAGCTATTGTAAAATTGCAAAAGAATAATGAACAACTTTTGAAAAAACAACTTGATGAAACATTGGCGCGGTTTGATGTCGGCGAGGTAACCAGAACCGATGTGGCGCAATCGCGAGCCAGTTATGCTCAAGCTCAGTCGGAATTAATTTCGGCCGAAGGCAATTTAGCTGTTTCGCGGGCAAATTATCTTGATGTTGTCGGACGGCAGCCGAATGGCGTAAAATTTCCGGAAAATTTAGCTTCATTATTTCCTAATCAATATGCAGAAGCGTTGAGTTATGCGCGCCGCAATAATTATAGCTTATTGGCGGCCCAAAAAGCTTTGAAGGCAGCCAAGTATAATGTCAGCAGTCAAAAAGGCGGTTTGTTGCCGGAAGTATCTTTCACCGCGGCCAGTGGTAAAAATACTATTTCATCACATATGTCGCGTAATCCGAGCACAAGAAGTAATGAATATACTGTTGATATGAGTGTGCCTCTATATTCAGGAGGGGCAACGCGGGCGCAAATTCGCAAAAGCAAATATCAACGTTGGCAGGCTCAGGAAAATTTACGTGCCGCGGAAAGTGCCGTTGAATTAGGAGTAACCAGCAGTTGGGAATCTATGGAAGCCACCAAGTCCAATATTGCTTCAATCCGAGAACAAATAAAGGCTTCGGCGATTGCTTTGGAAGGTACGCAAAAAGAGGAAATGCTTGGTAATCGAACGGTTTTAGATGTGTTAAATGCCTATCAAACCTTATTGATTTCCCAAGTTAATGAAGTTCAGGCTCGGCATGATTACTATGTTTCCGGTTTGCAACTGCTACAAGCAATGGGTAAGTTGACCGCCAGAAAGCTTGGATTGAAAGTAAATTACTATGATGCAGAAGGAAACTATCAAAATACAAAAGGCAAGTGGCTCAGTTTATCTATAGATAAATAATTAAAAGCTATTGCTAAATGAAATAAGTTTTGCTACAATACCTCAAGTTTGTTATTGACTTGAGGTATTTTTTTTGATGGAAAACTTAGACGATAAACCGATTGATGAAGTTCTTAAATATATCCGCGAAGCAATTGTGGAAAAAGAACGCCATCAATATTTTAAAACTTTTTATCCACAGAAGAGCCTGGCCGAAGGCGAGGTGTTTGTTCTATCAAAAAATATGTTGGTTAAACGTGAAGATATTCCTTACAGCATGGGCGTGTGGAGCTTTGATGACGTTGCTAAGAAAATGATGAAAAAATATCGTAACTATTTTAATCATCGGCCGGAAAAAAATGCCGAAGTGCGAGTGCGCGCAAAGGAAGATAATGTCGCCTGATGGTGTGTCTTCCTCCCCTTTATAAAACTTTGCGCAACAATAAATTAATGGAAAGAAAAAATGTTAGATAAAAATTATAATCCACAGGATTTTGAAGAAAAAATTTATGAAAAATGGGAAAATGACGGTGATTTTAAGCCAGATATGACAAGTAATAAAGATGCGTTTTCTATTGTGATTCCGCCGCCAAACGTAACCGGATTCTTACACATGGGACACGCCTTGAACTATACACTGCAAGAT
>CADBPX010000055.1 GCA_902796625.1 uncultured Pseudomonadota bacterium | reverse complement strand
CTTGTCAAGCAAAACGATGTAGTAGCTGATGCTATCAAAAAGGTTAAGCAATCTTATTCATAATTGAAAAAGCTGCCGGATACTGATGCAAACGTGCTTATTGAGGCGCGTAAGTTATTAAGTGAACAATCGGTAAGCCCGAATACAACATTGGCATTTCAGGCAAAAACAGTACTGTGGTGGCTTTAAAAAATCTTTTTATTGATAAATCAGTGGGCAGAATGCCAGTTGTCGCCAATGCCGACTTCAACAATCATCGGGACCGCAAGTTCAACAACGTTTTCCATAATTCGTTTCAGATTTTGTGCTACTTCTTCTGCCTGATCTTCTCTTACTTCTAAGATTAATTCATCATGAACTTGCAAAAGAAGTTTTGCCGGTAATTCGTTTTCTTGTAAAAAGCGGTTAACTTGTTGCATGGCCAATTTTACGATATCAGCGGCACCACCTTGAATTGGTGCATTAATAGCTGCGCGTTCGGCAAATGACGAAATTCGTTGATTGTGATCATTGATGCCGGCGATGTAGCACTTGCGTCCTAAAGGTGTTTCAACGTAGCCGTTACGATGGGCAAAATTAATAGTTTCTGCCATATATTCTTTTATCTCAGGCATAATTTTGAAATAAGAATCTATATATCTTTGGGCTTCATCACGAGAAATGTTTAACTGACGAGCCAGACCAAATTGGGAAATTCCGTAAATTATGCCAAAATTAATTGCTTTGGCTCGACTACGGTGCTCTTTATCAACATTATCCGGTGCCAAATTGAATACACGCGCAGCAGTGGCGGCATGAATGTCAACTCCGGCGGCAAAGGCTTCTTTTAAAGCTGCAACATTTGCTACAGAAGCCATTAAACGCAATTCCATTTGGCTATAATCCGCTGAAACTAATTTGTATCCCGGGCGAGCGACAAAGCAAGAACGAATTTTTTGCCCGATTATTGTTCGATTGGGAATATTTTGCAAGTTAGGATCTGATGAAGCCAGGCGTCCGGTATTGACAACAGTTTGTGAAAAAGTTGTGTGAACGCGATTATGGATATCACGGACTTTTAATAAAGAATTTGTATAGGTCGATTGTAATTTAGCATAGGCGCGCCATTCGAGAATTTTTGCGGCAATTTCATTTTCTTCGGCCAATTTTTCTAAGGTGTCGGCTCCGGTATTATAGCTTCCGCTTGTATGTTTTTTCCCTTTAAGCCCCATTTTCTTGAATAGGATATCGCCGACTTGCTTCGGTGAGGCAATGTTGAATTGTTCTCCGGCTAATTGGTGAATTTCATTCTCCAGAGAAAGAAGCTGTTGATCAAATTCTTGTTGTAAGTCTGTTAAGGCATTGTTATCAATGATTATTCCTTCATCTTCCATCTGCATCAAGATTTCGATTAAACGACGATCCAGCATTTCATATATATATTTTTTATGTTCGGAAAAAAGGCGTTGGCTCAGGGTTTGGTGCAAAGATAAAATATGTTGTGCCGATTGATAGGCATAATTTTTATTGCTATCCGAATTATAATCAATAATCTTGGTTTTGGCATCAGTTACGGGGAGGGAAATCGGCCGCTGTAAGAATAAATCACTTAATACCGGCAGTGTATGTTCGTGTTCAGAACTGTCTAAATCATATGACATAACGGCAATATCGTCATAGGGCCATAAACTCAGCCTTTTCTCAAATATTCGGTTAAGTATATGCCATTGCGTTTTTAACTGAATGGCTATCTTAAGTATTGCCGGGTTTTCTAAAACTGATTGCAAGAATTTTAATATGGTGGAATAGTCAAGATCGGTATTTTGGATATTGTTATAAGCAAATAAATCAGAATGATCATTTTGTTGAGGCAGAGGCAAATAATAACCTTCATTGGATTGAGTGCACAGGCTTATTCCAGATATTTCTTGAGAATTTGCTAAAATTTGAAAAGAGATTTGTTGGTTTTGCAAAATTTGTCGATACAACGTTTCTAAATCTTTACGATTTTCGATTTTTTTGTAAGTTGATTGATTAAGAGGTAAAGCAGTAAGCGGCGGTGTGCTTTCTCCCAGCTCTCGACATCTTTCCTGAGCCCACTTTTCCATCTTAGGACGAATGCTTTTAAATCCCAGGCGGTCAATAAATTTGAGCAGTGTTTCCGGATTTGGTGCTCGACATTTGAATTCTTCGAGAGCGTGTTCAACAGGGACATCATTTTTTAAGGTGACCAGTTTAAGCGATACTTCGGCAGATTGACGATTTTCTTCCAATAGTTGCCGGCGTTTATTTTGTTTAATTGTTGATAAATTTTGATAAATTCCTTCTATGGAACCATAGGTGTTGATTAATTCAGCCGCAGTTTTCATGCCTATGCCGGGAACTCCGGGAATATTATCAATTTTATCGCCGGCCAAAGCTTGGACTTGTACTACTTTATCAGGAGTAACTCCGAATTTTTCAACAACGTCTTTATCGGCAAAATATTTATCTTTCATTCCGTCATAATAGCTGACTTGCGAACTAATTAATTGCATCAAGTCTTTATCACCGGAAACAATAACGGTTTCCATACCCATATTGGTAGCTTGCTTGGCGTAAGTGGCAATCAGATCATCGGCTTCAAAGCCTTCTTGAAGAACATATGGGAGATTCATTACTTCAACAGCTTCATGGATTAAATCAAATTGCGGAATAAGTAATTCCGGAGTTTCGGCACGATTAGCTTTATATTCCGGCAAATATTCATTGCGAAAATTTTGTCTTTTGGCATCAAAAAGAACTACACAATAGTCACAAGGAATATTTTTTAACAAGCGCATAAACATCGTGACAAAGCCATAAACAGCATTAACCGGTATGCCATCCGGTGAGGTCATGTTCGGTAATGCATAAAAGGCACGAAATATGTATCCAGATCCATCAATCAAACAAACTTTGGTCATTATTTTTCTCCCTATACGTAATATATACCGTTTTTTTTATTGCGCCAATTTTTTATGGATTTTGCCCCAAACTTTATGACTTTTTAACTTATTTAAGCTAAAATAAAGATGTTTGATGGCTATTAAAAGGTATACAACTATGGCAAGAAATAAAATAATTTACGCAGAAGCTAGAAAAAGTGGAAAAACACCTTCGCGTTCAAGCAGAAAAAAAAGAAAAAGTAAAAAGACTAAGTCATGGAAATGGAAATTATTTAAATTCTGCTTTTTCTGGGGAATAATCTTATTTTTATTGCTGTGTGGGTATGTTTTTTATTGTTACATCTCAATGCCGGATATTCAAAAGGCTGTGTCACGTACCAGACAGCCGTCAACAGTGATTTTGGCTGAAAATGGAAATGAAATTGCAAAATTCGGCAACGTGTATGCGCAAGTAATTTATCCGGATAATTTACCGCAAAATTTGGCTGATGCCGTAGTTGCCATCGAGGATAGGCGGTTTTATAGACATTTTGGTTTTGATTTGTGGGGATTCAGCCGAGCTATGGTAACAAATCTGTTTCATCGCCGATATGCACAAGGAGCTTCAACAATTACTCAGCAAGTGGCGAAAAATATATTTTTGACCGCTAATAAAACTATTAAACGCAAAGTTCAAGAACTATTACTGGCGTTTTGGCTTGAAAAAAAACTTACAAAAAAACAAATTCTCGCGTTATATCTGAACCGTGTTTATTTCGGCTCAGGAAATTACGGGGCTGAAGCTGCTTCAAACTGGTACTTCAACAAAAGTGTCTATGATCTTAATTTAAGAGAGGCGGCAATTTTAGCCGGTATGTTGAAAGCTCCTAATCGTTACAATCCGATTTTGCAACGGCAAAAGGCTCTGCAACGTGCCGATGTTGTTTTAGAGACAATGAAAAAAAATGATTATATAACGGCAAAACAATTTCAAGAAGCACAAAAATTACCGATTGGGAATGGTCAAGAATACCGTGTTTCCGGAGGCAAGCATTTTGCTCAATATGTTTATGATGAAGTTAATGATTTTATTGGTGAACGTTCTGAAGATATAGTGGTAATGACGACCTTGAATCAGTATTTGCAGGAAACCGCAGAAAAAATATTGCGACAAAAAATCTTGGCTGCAAAAGATAAAAATGTGACTGAGGGAGCTTTGGTTATTATGGATAAAACCGGAGCAATTAAAGCTATGGTCGGAGGAATCGATTATAATCGCAGTCAATTTAATCGCGCAACTCAAGCTAAAAGACAGGCCGGATCGTCATTTAAACCCTTTGTTTATCTAACGGCATTGCAATATGGTTTTACACCGGACAGCATTGTTCATGATGCACCGATAACAATAGGAAAATGGTCACCGGAAAATTATACCAAACGCTATTATGGAGATGTTACTTTATCTTATGCGCTGGCACAATCATTGAATGTGGCAACGGTTGTCTTATCGCGAGAATTATATCTTAAAGATATTGCTCATAATGCACAAAAAATGGGGATTACAACACCTTTATCTTTAACTCCGTCAATGGTGTTGGGAACAAATAATGTTAAGTTGATAGATATGGCAGCTGCGTACACAACTTTGGCCAACGGAGGATATTCCGTGTGGAAACACGATATTAATGAAATTGCGACACATGACGGTCGGCAACTTTATTTGCGACAAGCCAGCCAATCCGAGCCGATTTTAGATTCCGCAGTTGTGCGCAATATTTCAATAATGCTGGAAGCTGTTATTAATCAAGGAACCGGACGGGCAGCGCGTTTGCCTATTTTTGCCGCCGGAAAGACCGGTACTTCACAAAATTATCGTGATGCGTGGTTTATCGGCTGGACCAATAAATATGTTATGGCCGTTTGGGTGGGAAATGACGATGAAAAACCGATGAAGAAAGTCGGAGGAGGTAGTTTGCCGGCCGAAATTTGGCATGATGTTATGAAAACAACCATCAATGAAGCAGCTGAAGTTAATTTGCCGGCAGATGATATCGGGGCATTAATTGACGAAGATGAAGCAAAAGAAGAAAAAGATCATAATTCGCTTGATGAGCTGATTAATTCAATATAGATGACGGCAATGGTTCAGTATATGTTTTTATGATGCGGCAATAAAAAAATCCTCCGTTGGGAGGATTTTTTGTTGTTAGGCCATAAGATTACTTCGATTTTGCTGATTTTTTGGTTTTATTTTGATCAGTAAAGTCATATAATTCTTCAACCGAAACTTTAACATTGTCTTGCTGAACCTTAGACAATATGTGGTCAACAATCTTCTCTTCATAAGCCGGAGTTCTTAAAGATTCTACGGCTTCTTTGTTTTTGAGATAATAGTTCAAGACCATCTGTTCTTGTCCCGGATATTTTTTAGCCTCATTCAGAATAGCCTTGTTCAAGTCTTCCGGAGCCAGAGTGAGTTTTTCTTGTGCACCGACCTCAGAAAGTAATAATCCTAGTTTTACACGGCGTAAAGCAATATCTTTATATTCAGCCAAAACATCTTTTTCATCACGTTTTTTCTCATCTTCATCAAGCATATTTTTAGCTTTAGCATCTTTATATTGCTTTTCAATAGCTTCGTATTCCGCTTCTATCAATTTTTGCGGAACTTCAAACTTATATTCTCTATCTAAAGCATCAAGTAAATCGCGCTTAAGTTTGATGTGTGAAGTTGTTTCATAGTCTTCGGAAATTCGTTCTGCAATTTTGGTTTTCAAATCAGCTAAATCTTTAGCTCCGACAGATTTGGCCAAATCGTCGTTAATTTCAGTCGGTTTGTAAGCACGAATTTCTTTGATTGTGGTTACAAACAGAGCCTCTTTTCCGGCTAAATCTTTAGCATGATAGTCTTGAGGGAATGTGGTTTTAACATTTACAACTTCACCGGCTTTATGTCCTATCAGCTGATCTTCATAACCAGGAATGAATGAGTTAGATCCCAGTTCCAACGGATAGGCATTACCTTTTCCGCCTTGAAATTCTTTGCCGTCAATAGAGCCGACAAAATCAATAACAGCAATGTCGCCTTTTTTTGTCGGACGGTCTTCTTCAATTTTGGCACTGTCACGACGAGAATCTGCCATATATTTTAAAGCCTTGTCAACTTCCTGCGCCGGAACTTCAGCTGTATATTTATTTAATTTGATTTTTGAAAAATCTCCGAGAGTAATTTCAGGAAGGACTTCAACTTCCATAGCAAAATTGATATCTTTGCCATCTTCAAATTTTTCAATCTTAATATCTGGAGTTATAGCCGGGCGAAGTTTGTTTTCGTTTATTATGCTGTTAACAGCATCGCGAACTAAATCATCCAGTACTTCTCCTAATACAGAAGGGCGATATTTTTGTTCAATCATATGCTTCGGAGCTTTTCCAGCTCTAAATCCCGGCATTTTGATGGTTTTAGCTATTTGTGCCAATTTTTTATCAACCGCAGCAGCAAAATCTTCAGCAGCTATGGTTATGTTATATTTTTTGTTTAAGCCTTTAGCTTTTTCTTCCTTAAATTTCATCTCAACATTACTCTTGTGTTAATTTATTAACCAATGGTGCGGATAAAGAGACTCGAACTCTTACGCCTCTCGGCACCAGATCCTAAGTCTGGCGTGTCTACCAATTCCACCATATCCGCAAAATTTTTAACAGAGCGAAGTTAAACATAATTATCTTTATAAATCAAGCAAAAAAGATATTTCCCACAAAAAAACTTGCAAATTTGGTAAATTAGGTTATAAACAATCACCATGTGAGTTTGTAATTGAGGTTACGTTATGTCTGCAGAAAAAATTAATCCACGCAAAACTTTTGCGATTATTTCGCACCCTGATGCCGGTAAAACAACATTAACCGAAAAATTGCTTTTGTTCGGCGGAGCTATTCAACAAGCCGGTGCCGTAAAGGCCCGGGGAGAAAATCGTAAAGCTCACTCCGATTGGATGAAAGTTGAGCAGGAACGCGGAATTTCCGTAGCTTCCTCAGTTATGAATTTTGAATACCAAGATGTTACGTTTAACCTGTTAGATACTCCGGGGCATGAAGACTTTTCTGAAGATACATACCGTGTTTTGACAGCTGTTGATTCCGCAATTATGGTGCTTGATTCGGCAAAAGGTATTGAGGCGCAAACCAAAAAATTGTTTGAAGTTTGCCGGTTACGCAACATTCCAATCATAACTTTTATAAATAAACTTGATCGTGAAGGGCTTGATCCGTTTGAATTGCTTGATGATATAGAAAATACTTTGGCTCTTGAAGTTACGCCGGCAAGTTGGCCGATCGGCAGCGGTAAAGATTTTCTCGGTTGTTATGATTTGATTAATGATCAGCTGATTCTAATGAATAAAAGCGGGCAAAAATCGCAGATAAACGATACGATAGAAACTTGTAAAGGTTTAGACGATCCGAAACTTGATGAATTATTGCCGGCATATGCATTGGAAAAATTGCGTGAAGATGTGATGATGGTACGTGAGTTATGTCCGGTTTTTGATCGTGAAGCATATTTGAAAGGCGGGTTAACACCGGTTTTCTTCGGAAGTGCCATCAATAATTTCGGGGTGCGTGAGGTTTTAAACGGACTGTATAAATTGGCTCCGACACCGCAACCGCAACCGAGTTTGGAACGGGTAATTCAAGCTGATGAACCGAAAGTTACCGGTTTTGTTTTTAAAATTCAGGCTAATATGGATCCGAAGCATCGAGATAGAATAGCTTTTATGCGCATATGTTCCGGACATTTTAAGCGCGGTATGGGGCTTTTACAGGTACGCACCGGTAAAGAAATTAAAGTTTCAACTCCGGTTATGTTCTTGGCTCAGGAAAGGGAATTGGCTGAAGATGCCTATGCCGGTGATATTATCGGTATTCCTAATCATGGGCAATTGCGGATTGGCGATACACTGACCGAAGGGGAAAAAATTCATTATACCGGTATACCGAGTTTTGCTCCGGAATTGCTAAAATCCGTGCGTCCGAAAGATCCGTTGAAATCAAAGCATTTGGCAAGCGCTTTGCAGCAAATTGCGGAGGAAGGCGGTGCCAGTATATTTAAACCGATTTCTGGAGGAGAATTTATTGTCGGTGTCGTCGGGGTTTTACAGTTTGAGGTTATAGCCGATCGGTTACGGACGGAATTTAATGTCGACGTTATTTTTGAAAATACTCAGTATTATACGGCTCGCTGGTTTAATTGTGATGATAAAAGTCAATTAGATAATTTTTTACGGGTTAATCAAATGAATATTGCTGATGACTTTAACGGAGGTAAGGTGTTTTTGGCGCGAAATGCCTGGCATTTGGGTAAAGTAAATGAGGATTTTCCGGCAATAGTACTGCATAAAACGCGAGAGCAGGTAATATAACTTTTACATAAATAGCGGATAAATCTGCTCAGAGCTTGCATTTTCAAAAAAGCTGCTTATACTTCAGAATATAATGTTCGCGAAAGGAAAGCTGATGAAGTCTGTTTTAAATATGATAAGAATTCTCTGCGGATTGCTGTCCGCAGGGTTATTGCTGGCTTTTTTGTATTATACGGTATTATACCAACATAATCCTGTTTCTTTATTGCAGGCTAAGGCAAATATTGCTTTGTTTTTCTTTGTAATGGCAATTTTGGCCATGGCATTAAGCTTTATCGCGGAAAATAAAGATAACCTTCCATCACAGAAATTATATCGGACAATTGATGCGCTTTCCGGAAAAGTAGAAGCCTTGATTGAAACGCGTGTTGCTCCGACAGATTTGCGGTCTGCATCCGGAGGAGATATTGACGGGTTGGCACAGTCAGTCGTTAAATTAAGCCAAGGTATTCAAACTTTTAATGAAAAAAATATTGCTGCATTGGAGGCATTGAGCGCGCAAATCGCTTTTATTAACCAGCAGCAAAATGTTCTGAGTGATGATATTCAAAAATTAAGTGAACGTCTGAATAAAATATCAGATGGTTCAGAAATGGCCGTGGAAACAACAATCTATCCGGATTCGCCGAAATTTATTGAGGAAGGTAAGTATCCGGAATCTGTCTTAGATTATGGCAAAAACGCCGAAATTTCCGATGATAACGAAACAGATATTGATTTAAATGAATTTTTAGACCAGCAGGAAAAAGTAAAGCTGTAATTTTAGATTAGTGTTGCAAAGAATAAAAATCGGTGTTATAAATTAACCCGATTTTTTATTTTTTTGTTTAATATTTAATTTTATATATTTATGGGAAAATATAACTACAATCCGTTTTCTACGGAAGCTGACAAGTTTATTTGTCATGAGGAAATTGAGGAGACGATCAATTTTGCCTTAAATGCAAGATCTAATTACACTTTGATGTCGGCAATTATGCGTAGAGCAAGCGCCGGTAAGGGACTATCTCATCGCAATGCTGCTGCTTTGTTGATGTGCGATATTCCGGAAATTAATGAAAAGATATATCGCTTGGCTAAACGAATTAAACTCGATTACTATGGTAACCGTATTGTTTTGTTTGCCCCGCTTTATCTTTCGAACTACTGTGTTAACGGATGTGTTTATTGTCCTTATCATGTGAAAAATAAGCACATTTCTCGCAAAAAAATGACTCAGGATGAAATTCGCCAAGAGGTCATTGCTTTACAAGATATGGGGCATAAGCGTTTGGCCTTGGAATTGGGCGAAGATCCGATTAATAATCCGATTGAGTATGTGCTGGAAAGTATTCGGACAATTTACGGGATTAAGCACAAAAACGGGTCTATTCGCCGCGTTAATGTGAATATTGCAGCAACAACTGTCGATAATTATCGGCGGTTGCATGAGGCGGGAATCGGAACTTATATCCTGTTCCAAGAAACGTACAATCGTGAACGCTATGAAAAGCTTCATCCCAGCGGACCTAAGCATGACTATGCTTGGCATACCGAAGCAATGGATAGAGCAATGAGCGGTGGTATTGATGATGTCGGAATCGGAGCTTTATTCGGATTGTCAACATATCTGTATGAATTCATTGGATTGTTGATGCATGCCGAGCACTTGGAAGCTGTATTCGGAGTTGGCCCGCATACGATAAGTGTGCCGCGTCTGCGCCCGGCAGATGATATTCAAACGACAGATTTTCAAGATTGTATCAGCGATGATATATTTGCGAAAATTGTTGCTTGTTTGCGTATTGCCGTGCCTTATACGGGAATGATCGTTTCAACTCGTGAAAGCCCCCAAACACGCGAAAAAGTTCTTGAACTTGGAGTTTCGCAGATTTCGGGCGGATCAAAAACATCTGTCGGCGGGTATCATAATCTCGGCGGGGAGGAGGATAATTCCGCTCAATTTGAGATTGCCGATAATCGTTCATTGGATGAGGTCGTTTGCTGGCTGTTGGATAAAGGGTATATTCCGAGTTTTTGTACGGCATGTTATCGTGCCGGACGAACCGGTGACAAGTTTATGGAATTGTGTAAAGATAAACAAATTCATAATTTTTGCCATCCTAACGCTTTGATTACTCTTGAAGAGTATCTGCAGGATTATGCTTCGGAACAAACCTTAACGGTTGGTCGGCAGTTGATTGATTCGGAGATTCGATCATTGAATCCTAAAATCCGTAAGAGATTAGTCAAATATTTGGCTGAAATTCGGAGCGGAAAGGGACGTGATTTTCGTTTTTGACTGTAAAATACCCGCGCACTAATATGGTGCGCGGGTATTTTTTTGGTACAAGCGGGCGGACTCGAACCGCCTACCTACTTCTTAGGAGGAAGTCGCTCTATCCTGATGAGCTACGCCTGTATGGCTTTTTTCTTTTATATTTGTATATTTTCATTCAAATAATGTCAATCTTTTTTACGCAGATACATTAAATAAAACTTGACAAATTTTGGAAAATTTTGTAGATTAAGACCAGTTAACTTAATTTATTAATTTTCTATAATTCTTTCTATTATGGCAAAACTTAAAGTTAAGTGCGACTTTCCTAAAAAGGAACTTCCGCACTGGGATTTGTCTGTCGCTTTTTATAAGGGACTTGATGATCCGCAGATTGAAGCCGATAGATTGGCCCTGGAAAAACTTTCAAAGGAGCTTTCTCTTTATCGTGACGGACTGGCATGCATGGAACCGTATGAGCTTTCGATCTTCTTGAGAAAGTATGAGACAATGATCACCTTGTCACGGAAACTGTCGTATTATGCGTTTTTGTACGCCGATACACACAAAACCAATGAGGAGATTACTGCTTTTAAAGCGAAGATTGAAGAGCTTATTTCTCAATACTTTGAGAACCTCGGTTTTATTCATTTTGAGCTTAATGACCTGCCGGAATATAAAATGTATGAGTTTCTGAACCATCCGAAACTGCAGCGTTGGATACCATGGTTAATGAGTATCTTTTCCGGTTATTGGGCTTTGAGTGAAGGGGCTGCCTTTATCATCGGTAAAAAGTCAATCGTCTCGTCAGCTTGGGACCGTCTGTATGATGAAACCTGCGCCTCATTGAAGTTTCGCTTGAATGGCAAAACTTATAATGAAGCAGAAATTCGTCAGAAGATAGGATCAAGTGATGCGCAAATCAGGCATAAAGCCATGGCCGAGCAAAACAAAGTCTATAAGGAAAATGCACGGGTTTTAACCATGTGTTACAACATGATCCTGAAAGATAAGCGAGTCGACGATGAGCTTTATGGAATGACTGAGCCGGTGCAAAGCAGTTTGTCGGCTAACGGAATCAGCAAAGAAGACCTGTTGGCTATGGTCAATGAAGTTGTGGATTCTTATATCCCGATTTCTCAGCGGTTTTACAAGCTGATGGCTAAGATTGCTAAGGCCGATGGTCTGCGGTATGAGGATCGTAACTACAACCCGGTCGAGGTAACCGGTAAAAAAATTACGTGGCCGGAATGCATTCAGCAAGTACTGGAAGCGTATGGAGAGTTCTCACTGGAGTTTATGGCTTATGCCGGACAAATTATCAATAACAACACTATTGATGTGCCTTCATATAAAGGCAAAAAAAGTGGAGCTTATTGTACGAGGGGCGAAATTCCTTATATCTTTTTGAATTTTAAGGGATCACCTGATGATGTTTCGACTTTTGCCCATGAGCTGGGACATGGCGTGCATCATATTTTGTCGGCTCAGGTCGGAGTGTTGAATGATTCAACCCCAACCGCTTTGGCAGAGGTAGCTTCGGAGTTTGCAGAAAATCTTATCTTTAAGAAACATCTGGAAGAGGCCGAAAGCGATCGCGAAAAGTTGTCTTTGCTGATCAGCCATGTGCAGGATATGATTAACTCAATCCATCGACAAATCTCTTTCTATAAGTTCGAGGAGCGTACGCACCGTGAACGGCAGAAAGGTGAGTTGTCGACCAGAAGGTTAAATCAAATCTGGAGAGAAGAAAGCTCTCGTTGCCTGGGCTTTGATCTTGGTGAAGATGCCGAGTATCTGTGGATGGGGATTTCTCATATCTTCACTCAGCCTTATTACGTTTATTCGTATGCTTTTGCCGGTTTGGTTGTCAACAACTTGATCCGCGCTTACGAAAAATGGGATGAAAAAGGCGAGTTCGAGATTCAGGAAGATTTCTCCGATCTTTACATCGATATGCTTTCGAATACCGGTGTTGAAGACTACAAGAGCTTGCTCAAACCTTTCGGTATTGATGCAGATGACCCCGATTTTTGGGCTAACGGTTTGAAGGTAATAACCGACTGCATTGATGAAATCGAAAGGCTTGCTAAGTCAGAAGGTCTTATCTAAACGAAAAAAAGCGGAAGTTTATACTTCCGCTTTTTTGTGTTTAAACAGATTATTTAATATAAGGCAAAGCATTAACCAAATCTTCTTCCGTATTAATATCGGCCGGAGCTTCTTCTATCAGCTTAATATGATCTAACAGCATAGCGCGAACTTCCATACCGTTTTCTAAAGCACGCAATTGCTCCAATGCTTCTCTCTTTTCCAAAACACCGGTTGGCAGAGAAACCATTTTTTGCAATGATGAAGCCTTAAATACGTAAATACCGATATGGTAGTATAAATCTTGATTTGGGCATTTTTCCGGGTTACGGGTATAAGGAGCGGTAGCGCGAGTGAAATATAAGCACCTTCCTTCTTTTTCACCTTCTTTTAGTCCCATGATAATTTTAACAACATTAGGATTGTTTTTGTCTTCTTCAGAATTAATTAACATTCCACATGTTGCAATATCGCAATTTGTCCGTTTTACCATGTCAATCAATGGTAAAGTTACTTTAGGGTCAACATTAATATTATCACCTTGAAAATCAACGACGATATCATATTTTGAGCCATCAGGATCTAAAACTTTTAAAGCAGCAGCAATACGATCGGTTCCGCTTGGTAAATTTGGATCAGTCAGAATAGCCGTTGCCCCGAATTTTTGACACTCATCGACAATAGCCTGATCTCCGGCGGCTATAGCTATATCTGTATTTAAGTATTTTTTGACATTTTCATAAACTCGCTGAACCAATGTCTTTCCGTTGATAACTCGTAACGGTTTATTAGGTAAACGTGTTGCAGCCAGACGAACCGGCATTAAGGTAATAACTTTGTTCATATTAAACTCCTTTAAAATTAAAGAATACCATATAATGTTCTTTATGAATATCAAGCAAAACTTGATAAATATTTAACTTATAATAATAGATTTTGCAGTGATTTAGAAATTAAAAAACATCACCGTCCACCGACACTGTGAATTTGTATAATTCTATTGAAATCGACATTTTCTCGACAACATATTTCCTCCACGCTTAAACCCAAGGCAATGTCTTGGGAGGTTACACCGGTATCAAGACATAAAATAGGGGATATGTGGCTAATTAAAGCTCCTTTTATGTCTGTGCGAATGGTATCACCGATCATGCACGTTCGTCCCTTATTAAATTTAATGCCGTCATTGTTGATAGTTTTAAAAACATAATCATAAAGATTTTTGTGCGGTTTACCGTATTCTAAAACTTCAACACCACGATTGCGCAGCATTTCAGCAATAGAACCATTGCGAATAACAAAAGAAGATTCTGTTTTTGATATTAACGGATGGCCTTCCTGAGCCGTAAAATCCGGATTAGCATTCAAAGCAGGAATACGTAAGTAGGCAATTTTTTTCACAATTTCACTGAATGGCGCTGTTACCAATGTATCCCATAAAATTGGTTGTTTGTGTTCATCAAGCATAACTGGTAAAAATTGATCAGTATATTGCGGATATTGTCGGTAAGTTTCCGGATAAATATAAGGGACACCAATATAAACAAAATCTGCGTCAGACAATTCATTAACCTGTTTGTAGGCGCTATCGGCGAAAATTTTGGTATGCGGTTCTCCGATAACATAAAATGTTTTCGGGTGCGGACAAGTGGAAAAAGAGATATTTTCATGTCGTATCTGCTCAGCCAACAGATCTCCGGAACTAATCATGTAATTATAGTGTTTATAAGGTATTAAGCCATTTGGAGCATATTTTTTATGCAAGTCCTCGCTCAATGAGGTGGAATTAGATAATATAACGATCGTTTTTCCTTGTTGAACCAAATCTTCCATGGCTTCTAAACAGCCTTGATAAAAACCTCGGCCGTCCCAGAATACACCATAGGCATCAAAAATAAAGGTATCATACATATATGATATGTCGGATAATTTTTCGTATATCACAGTAATCCCTCTTTTTGTAAAATAGCCAGTTTTGCTTTATGGGGAATTTTTTGTTGCTTAAATTCCGGATGTTTAAGTGAAAAATTTTTCCAAACTTCGCGATAAGCTTTTCTTTTGCTTTTCAATTCCGGTACAATCCAAATATTCTCATGATAAAGCAAAATTTCTTTTCCCCCTAAAGTAGCGCCGGCAAACGGAAGATGATTTAGTTTATCTAATACGCTAAGCGTTCTTTCGGCTCGCGGCGTATATTCTTGACGACAAATATCGGCAAAAATTCTAAATTTTATTTCCTGATGCCAACCTAAGTAATCGGAATAACGGAATGATATAATATTTCCATTTTTTCGCAAATATTGTTTTTTATGTTTTTCAACTTGCTCTTCAATGAAACCTTCAGCACTTTGCAGATTGTTAACGGTATCGATAATTCGTTGAGGATTAATTTGAGTATGTTTGTATAATTCTGGTAAAAAGTGACGGATGCGGTTACGTAAAAAGCGGGTATCATCATTTGATTCATCGTGAATCCATCGAATGTTATTCTGCGTCAGGTATTGACGTAATTCTTCGGGATTTTTTTGCAAAAACGGACGTAAAATAATTAAATTATCGCGGTAACAGATTTCGCGCATGGCGCAAAGCCCCTCCAGACCGCTTCCACGCTGTAAACGCATTAAAAATGTTTCTATTTGATCTTGGCAGTGATGGGCTAAGAGAAGGCATTGCACTTGGTTTTCTCGACACCATTGTCGCATCAGCTCAAAACGGGCGTGACGTGCCGCTTCTTCGATACCGGTTTGCGGTTTATCACCATTCCATGTTAAAATATGATGTTCGATCCCGTATTGTTGCATGACAGAGGCAACGTAATCTGCCTCTTGACGTGAAGTTGGGCGCAAATCATGATCCACGGTTAACGCGACAATTTTACGTCCGAATACTGCTAATTCTTTTGCAGATATCAATGCTAAAGCCAGAGAATCTGCACCACCGGAAACTCCGACCGCCAAAACTTTATCTTTGATATGATGTTTATTGAGAAATTCCTCCACAATCAGCATCCCAGTTTTTTAGCTTCGTTTTGCGCTTTCTGCATTAAATCAGGATTTGCCTTGGGAAATTCGCTGGCAAAGCTGGTAAAAACTATGCAGGCATTTTTTTGTTCCTGTAAATTTTCCAACGTTACTCCCAAACGGTACAGGCTATCAGCAGCCTTGTTGCCGTTGTGGTAATTTTGGTATCCATTTTTAAATGCAACCTTGGCTTGGTTTAAGTTGCCTTGCTTAACATAAACTTCGCCCAGCCAATATTGGGCATTTCCGGCCAAGTTATGTTGGGGAAATTTTTGCATAATTGTATTAAAAGCAATTTCTGCCTCATCGTAATAACCATTATTATAGGCCTGCATTCCCGCAGTGTAAGTATCTTCAGCGGAAGCCGATGAAGCGTTTGCTACCGGAGCCGGCGCTTCATTTTGCAGAGTTGGTACAGGAGTCGGTGCGACTTGTGTACCATCAATCGGGGCTAAGTCATCACCGCTTATGTTGTCGCCGACTGCGGCTTTAGCGCCGTTATTAGCTATAGGAGCATCATATGTTTGCGGTATAGTCGGTGCTGGAGCGCTTAAATTTGCCGGAACTGGTTTTCCTTCGAGAATTTTAAAACGGATTTCCATATCACGGTTTATTTTATCAAGTTTTTCATCAACTTGTTTCACTTTATAATCCATCTCATCCAGTCGACCGTTGAGTTTACGAACAGTTTCCTGCCATTCGGTTATTTTCATCTGTACGTCAGAGTTGGCGGCAGATGCTGCTTTATCCGAGCTTTCAACACCGCGATACACCTGCCGTTGTAAAACTTTAACATCTTCGCGCAAAGTAGCCAACTCTTGTTGCCAATCAGCGGCATGAGCCGTAGCTACCATTGCGGTGGCGGCAACAATCGGCATAAAAAATAAGTATTTATTCATCTTTACCTCTATACTGTTGTTTTTTTGATTTATAGAATATTTTTTTGTTAAGAACAAGAATAAAAGAGATATGTTACACAAGATCACAATAAAAATATCGGTGATTTTGTTTCAGAGTCTATACAATGATATATATTTTAAATAGAAAATATTTATTTTTTCTATTGACAATAGATTAATTTATGAATTATAAACAACTGATGAATGTAATAATTGATCTTGCACACCGATTAATTGTGTCTCGGTGTATGCAATATCAGGTTGGTTAGAACATTTATAATACTAGGAATCTAAAAGGATTTAATATGAAAATTTGGCAAAAAATAAAAATCCAAAAAAATGAATGTGTTACCAAAGAGTATAGATTGGGCAAATTTACGCTTTTGCGCAAAGTGAAGACACCAACCTATAAAATGTGGAATTTTTGCGGAATAAATATCCGTAGAAGAAATAAAAAAATAATCGAATATTATAATTTGAGAATTTTCGGTATTTTTCCATGTTTGACCAAAAATATTATGGTAAACGGTGTTGAATATACTTTTGGTGGAATACCGGTATATCAAAAGGAATTTAAGCCGGAAAGAAATACGATTAAATATTATGTTTTTAAAATTCCCTTTTTAAGAATAGTTTCAAAATAAGATTAAGGACAGAGTAATGTATAAGATATCGGTTATTATCCCAACCCTGCAAAAAAATATAAAAATACTAAATAAATTGCTTAAGGTTATACATCAAGATGAAGCCGTTGCGGAAATTATATTGATTGATAACAGTTGTAAGGGGTTTGAAACAAATTTGCCTAAAGTTCGTGTGATTGTTCCGAAGGCTAATTTGTTTGTTAATCCAAGTTGGAATTTAGGAGTAAAGGAGGCTAAGGAGGATTATTACGCTCTGGTAAATGATGACTTATTGGTATGCGAAAATTTTTTCAGTAACTGTTTGAAGTTAATAGAAAACGTGAAAAGTTTTGGGTGTCTGGGAATGGCTAAAGAAAGTGTTATTAATACGCAGATTAAAAAGTACCCTAAACCAAAAAAAATCAGACTGAAGGAAGAAAAAGAGATAAACGAACGGCCGGAAAACTGGGGGACAATAATTATTGGTAAAAAGGAAATATATAGAGAAATTCCACGTAAGATTAAGATTTGGTGCGGTGATGATTATATCAGGTGGTCGGCTGTTAAACAAGGATATAAAGTTTTTAAACTGGAAAATGCCGAAATTTTCCATTTAGGATCTTTATCAAGTAACAACCCAACATTGTTTCAGCTGGAATTGAAAGATATTTTTACTTATGGAAAAGTTAATAAGGAATTTAAGAAAAGTTCGGTATATAAAGGTGCAATAAATGCAGTAACCGAAAAATTTTTCAGCCTGAAGTTATTCAACCTATTTCCTTTGTTTGAACAATATATCCGTTCGGGACGGAAAGTTTGGAAATTATTTGGTATTCCCTTATTAAAAATACGCCATATTGCTTATGATAATGCGGTTAAATACTATGTTTTGAATGTGTTGGTGGCTAAGGTGGTTAAAATTGTTAATCCTAAAAAAGATTATATCTCTAAAGCAGAGAATGATACTATGAAATTAGGGGTGTCATATAATCTGTTTGACGGGGAAGAGCTTTTGGAAGCGTCAATTAAATCTATTCGCAAGGAAGCTGATTTTATCAGTGTTATCTATCAAAAAGAATCTTACCGTGGTCAACCGGCATCGCCGACAGTGGAAAGTTTACTGCATAAGCTGAAAAGAAAAGGCCTTATTGATGAAATATATTTGTATGAAAGAAATTTTAATCAGCATAAAGATAAACATATTTACGAATGTGAGAAAAGGGATATAGGATTAAAATTGGCAAAAGATAACGGTTGTACGCACTATTTGAGTATGGATGTTGATGAGTTTTACGATGCTGAGCAACTACATGAAGCAAAAAGTTTTATTTTACGACATAACATAGAAACATCAGCCGTTTCCATAATTGAATATTTGAAAAAGCCGATTTATAAAATTTTAAATGGCTATACATACACCGGAAATTACAAGGGAATGTATAACTTTTATTGCCCCTTTATTATGAAAATTAATGCCGGAGAACAAAGACATTCGAATAATCATTATCCGTGTTTGGTTGATCCGACCAGAGCTTTGAATAATGACGGTAATTTTTATTTATTCAGTGTGCAAAATATTGTTATGCATCATATGAGTACGGTACGCAAAAACTTGGAGATAAAATACAATAATTCTAATTTGTTGGCTGAAAATAATAAGAATCAGAAAAAAATAAAAAAATTACAACAAAATATCCTTAACTGGAATTTCAATGATATGAAAATCAATGATAAGTATGCTGTTTTTGACGGAAAAATAGTAGAAAAGGTCGAGAATCAGTTTAATGTTAAATGTTAATACAATCTATGAATATATAAGATCATGTTTTATCGTTGAAAAAGAAATTGACGATAATCACGCTGTGTACATTTTGAAGGTTGGCGGAAAAAAAGTTGTCCAAGCAGAAAAAAATAGGCACAAGGAAAAGTGGCAAATCGGCAGAATAAAAATTTCTCGCAAGACGACAGTGAGTTTTCCCTTTACCTGTAAAGAGATTTCTTATCAAAACAGCATTAATAAAAAATGTCAAGTTGTAGCAATTTTTGCCGGATATGCAAATAACGGACGAATATCCGAACATAGTTTGTATTATTTGCAGCAACTTAAAAAAGTTTGTGATGCAATTGTTTTTATATCTGATAATCCGATTATTCCAATTGAAATTTCAAAAATTAAAGAAATTGTTGATTATGCTTGTTTCAGGCATCATGGCGAATATGATTTCGGCTCATATAAAAGGGGATATATTTATGCACAGCAAAATCATCTTTTAGATAATTGTCAAACCTTGATTTTATGCAATGATTCTTGTTATGGTCCTATATATCCGTTAAAAGACATATTGAAAAAAATGGCGGCAAAAAATGTTGATTTTTGGGGCCTAAATGATAGTACGGAAATCAGATATCATTTGCAATCCTACTTTTTGGCGTTCGGCAATAAAGTTATTGAAAGTGGTGATTTGTATGATTTTCTGAAAAAAGTACGTAAGGAGAAGACGAATACTGATGTAGTAATGAAATATGAAACAAGATTAACGGAATATCTGAAAAATAAAAAATATATTTCCGCTTGTTATTTGCCGGCTAAGATTAACGAATTTGAAGAAACGTTTAAAAAACTTAATTGTGTTAATAAAACTTTGGTTTGTCCTAAAACCTTGATTGATAAATATTATTTTCCATTGCTGAAAATTAAAGTATTTGCCCATATTTTTGACCACCTGTTGCAAGAAAATAAGCCAAGTATTTTGGATTGTGTAAAATCCGTAAACAGTGAGTTGTATGAAATAATTGTTAAAGATATAAAACAAAGATTCGATTGAAATAAATCTTGCCTTTGAGCTGATATTTATGTATAATACGTATGATATCAGCGGAGGTTTCGTAAATGTTTCTTGGCGTATCAAAAGAAGGATCTCAAGTGCGGTTTTCGGTGTTTTCCGAACACGCTTCAGGGATTGATTTGTGCCTTTTTTCCGATGACGAAAAAAAGGAGACCAGAATACCTTTGTTCAAAAATAATGATAATGTTTGGTCGGTTGCCCTAGAAAATATTCCGGTCGGTCAAAAGTATGGATATAGAGCATATGGCGATTTTGCCCCAGATCGCGGTTTATATTTTAATCCCAATAAACTACTAATTGATCCATATGCCAGAGAATTAACGTCATCAATATCAGATTGGGAAGATCCGGCTTTGAATCTTAGCAATACTTTGGATAGTGCACCAATTGTACCAAAATGTGTGGTTGTTTTTGATGATGAAAAACAAGATGATATTAAATATCCTTATTTGCATAAAAAGCCACAAACAGAATGGAAGGATACAATTATTTATGAGGCAAATGTTAAAGGTTTTTCTGCTCAATATCCGGAATTGCCGGAAGAGGTCAGGGGAAAGTTCTTAGCATTTGCTCAGCCGCAAGTTATTCAATATTTGAAAAGTTTGGGAATTACTCATTTAGAATTAATGCCGGTAACGACAACTTGCGGTGGTTTGCAGTTGAAAAAAGAAAAAGGATTGAGCGATTATTGGGGGTATAATCCGATAAATCATTTTGCATTGGATAAAAGATATGGCTCGCGTGAAGATTTTAAGTTTATGGTTAACGAGTTGCATAAAGCGGGAATAGAAGTCGGTTTGGACGTTGTTTATAATCATTCCGGTGAATTTGGGGCAACACATAATCTTATTTCTTATAAAGGTTTAGATGCACCTAATTATTATCGTTTAACGGCAGATGGTGAATTGATAAATACAACCGGATGCGGAAACAGTATCAATACCAACACAGCCGTTGTGCAAAAGATGATTGAAGATTCCTTAAGATATTTTGCAACCGATATGGGTGTTGATGGTTTTCGATTTGATTTGGCCGGAGATTGTGCTTTAGATGAAAATACCCGTTTTAATGCCGATGGTAAGTTTATGCAAACTGTACATCGTATTGCACGGGAATTGAATGTTAAAATAAGCGGTGAACCGTGGAGCGCCGTTGGAGGATATTATCGCGGACATATGCAAGGATTTATGGAGTGGAACGATAAGCATAAGGAGGCATTACGCCGGTTTTATCGCGGAGATGAAAATATTGTACCTGATTTGGCCGGACACATATCTGGCGGTGAGGGATTGTACTTTGGGCAGAAAATGTCAAAATATATTCGTTTTGTTTCGGCTCATGACGGTTTTACGGCCTATGATGTAGTTAGTTATAATGAGAAAAATAATTGGGCTAATAACGAAAACAATAACGACGGAGATAATAACAATGCTTCAGCAGCATCACCTAATCGTGAAATTGCCTTTCGCCGTTTAAAATCAATGATGGTTGCTAATATTTTATCGCGAGGTGTTCCTTTGATTTGTGCCGGTGATGAGTTGGCAAGAACTCAGCGTGGTAATAATAATGCATATTGTCAAGATAATGAATTGACGTGGTTGAATTGGAAGAATTTTTCTCGAGAACAACGAGAATTATACATTTTAATCAGGAAGGTTATCGCTTTGCGTTCGGCTCATTCTAGCTTTGCTAATTTAGATGTTTTTACGGGAAATATTGTTCCTTCAAACGGCAGAAAGGATATTGAATGGATACGCCCTGACGGTAGAGAAATGGAAATAAACGATTGGCATAATTCGCAAAACCATATATTGGCATGTGTTATCAATGGGCGAAACGGTGAAATATCTGAAAATAAACAATCACATCAAAATAAAGATGATGATTTTATGATTTTAATGTGCGGAAATACATACGGAGTTATTAATTTTAAGTTACCGCCACCGCCTAACTCTGGCAGTTGGAGTGTGGTTTTTGATACCGCAAACAGTCGTAAAAAAATAAATGAAGACGGAACTTACAGTTTAGAACCATATAGTTATGTTCTTTTAACCAGTAAATCAGAAAATAGTAATACACGAACACCATTGAATTTGCTTAAGAAAAAGGTAAATGAACGCTAATATTATTTTTATAACATAAAATTGTATGATATGCCGTTTTTATTCTAAAGAATGGTGTAAAAGTAAAATTAATCCTTGTGAGTTAATCGATAATATGCCATTGTTGGCATAGTTATAAATAAGGATGTATGTAATGAAAGTAGGAATTATAGGAACAGGTTATGTGGGGTTGCCGACCGGTGTGGGATTGGCAGAGTTGGGTAATTCAGTCGTATGTGTTGATAAAGTGGCTGAAAAAATTGATATGCTTAATGCCGGAAAATTACCTATATACGAAGATAGTTTAGATGAGTTGTTTTTTAAGAATGTAAAGAACGGACGCTTAAAGTTTACTACGTCTATGAAAGAAGCTGTGGCCGAAGCTGATATTGTATTGATTGCCGTAGGAACGCCGCCGCATCCTGTTACACATGAAGCTGACTTAACTTTTATTTATCAAGCTGCAGAAGAATTGGCTGAATGCTTAACCGGTTATACGGTTGTTGCGACAAAATCAACCGTTCCGGTTGGTACGGGTGACGAAATTGAAAAAATTATCGGTAAAAAAAATCCAAACGCTGATTTTGATGTTATTTCGTTACCGGAATTTCTGCGAGAAGGGTATGCTATTCATGACTTTTTTAATCCAGATCGAATTATTGTCGGTACAAATTCGATTAAGGCGAAAAATATTATGGAGAAGCTTTATCAACCTTTCGCCGAAAAAACGAATATTCTGTTTGTTTCGCGCAAGTCAAGTGAGACTATTAAATATGCTTCAAATGCATTTCTGGCAATGAAAATCCACTATATTAATGAAATTGCTAACTTTTGTGAAAAAACCGGAGCGAATGTCGCAGAAGTGGCAAAAGGAATGGGGTTGGATAAGCGGATTGGAAATCGTTTCTTAAATGCCGGAATAGGGTTTGGTGGAAGTTGTTTTCCCAAAGATACTATGGCAATGGCTTTTATGGGACAAAAGGCCGGAGCTCCGATTGAACTGGTCGAGACAACGATTAAGGGAAATAATAAGCGAAAAGAGCAGATGGCTGAGAGAATTTTAAATGCCGTTTGCGATCTGGATAATCCTAAAATTGCAGTTTGGGGACTGGCTTTTAAGGAAGGAACGGACGATTGCCGTCAAAGTCCGGCGATTGAAATTATTGAAAAAATAATTAATTCAAATGCCCAAATAAAGGTTTATGATCCTAAGGCAATGCAAAATGCTCGCAAAATTTTGCAAGATAAGGTTATATATTGTGACGATATGTATGAGACTGCTTCAGGAGCAGATGTGTTGGTTATTTTAACAGAATGGCAGCAATTTGCCCAAGCTGATGTAAATAAATTAAAGCAAATTATGCGGCGTAAAGTTGTGTTGGATTTTCGCAATATGTTGCAACCAGATGAAGCAGTTGCCGCCGGTTTTGTATATCAGCGGATTGGCTTAAAATATGAAAAGTGATGTTAAAACGGGATTGATTTTAGAAGGAGGAGCACATCGAGCTATTTATACAGCCGGTGTGCTTGATGTATTTCTTGAAAATGATATAAAATTTGATGGGGTTATCGGTGTTTCGGCCGGTGCTATTCACGGCGGGTCATTTGTTGCTAAACAACATGGCAGAAGTATTAATTATACGCTAAAGTATGCCGGTGATAAACGCTATATGAGCTTTTATTCCCTATTGACAACCGGAAATTTGGTTGGAGAAAAATTCTGCTATCATGATTTACCGGAAAAATTATTCCCTTTCAATCATCAGCAATTTGAAACTGCTGATACAAAGTTTTACGTGACTTGCACAAACCTTGAGACAGGGAAGGCCGAATATATATATTGTGATGAATTACGTGATAAAATGGCATATCTTAGAGCCTCGGCTTCAATGCCGTTTGTTTCGCAAAAAAGCTATGTTGGCGGAAAGGTGTTACTTGACGGTGGAATTGCCGACAGCATTCCGGTAAGGGCTATGCAAAATTTGGGGTATAATCGCTGCGTGGTTGTTCAGACCAGAGCAAGAGGATATCAAAAGAAGAAAAATAAACTTGTATGGCTTGCTCATATATTATATCGGAATTATCCACAGTTTGTTAAGGCTATTGCCAATCGGCATATTATGTATAATCTTGAGCTTGAAGATATTGAAAATATGCAAAACAAAGGAGAATTGTTTGTTATTCGTCCAAGTAAAAACATAAAAATCAGCCATACGGAAAAAAATAAGGAAACAATTAAAAAAGTATATGAACTTGGGCGCCACGATGCTTTATCGTGCCTGTCAGAGGTTAAAGAATATTTGGGAATTTAATCCGTTTCGATTACGACAATTGCTTGAGCGTAAGGATAGTCATCACTTAAAGATATGTGCATTTTATAATTAGGGGCTTTTGATAAGTATTTTACCGCATTGCCATAGATTTTCAGTTCAGGCTTACCTAGCGTGTCATGAGTGATGCAAATATCGCGTAAATAGATGCCATCGCGAAATCCGGTTCCTAGGGCTTTAACAAAGGCTTCCTTGCCAGCGTAATATTTAGCCAGTGTACAGGCATTATGGCGCATATCATTGTTAAGAAGATTTTCTTTTTTTTCTTCATCATTGAGAATTTTTTGAGCAAAACGTTTCAGAAAAACATCTGATTTTTCAATCCGTTTAATATTAATTATGTCACATCCTATTCCAAATATCATGTTTAGTCCTTATCTGGTGGCTCGAGCTACATAGCTGACTTGTTTAGATGATTTTAATGACAGTATGAGAGCATTTAACTGGGCTAAGTTACGTATTTCGACATCTAGTAATATTTCATAGTAACTCATTGTTCTATATGTAATATTTAAATTGATAATATTAGCTTCGGCTTTAGCGGCAATATTCGCTACATCGGCTAAGGCACCTGGCTCATTACTGAGCATGAGTTTAAGGCGTGCCGTATGCTTTTCTTTTTCGGCGTCTAGTCCCCAATCTATATCCAGCCAGCGTTCCGGCTCTTTATCATAGTTTCTTAATGACGGGCAGTCTAATGTATGAACTGTAACACCTTTTCCGGTTGTTACAATACCGACAATTCTATCTCCCGGTAACGGGTGGCAACATCCGGCAAAATGAACAGCCATTCCTTCAATTAATCCTTTTATTTTTAAGGAATCTTTAGTTGGGTTCTTTTTATGGACACCAGGTATTTTAATTGATTCAACCATTTTTTCCAGTTTGGTCTTTTGTTTGTATCCCGGATGAACTATATGTAAAATGTCCCAACCGGTTATAAGGCCTTCACCGACTTTGGCATAGATATCATCAATGGTTTCAGCTTCAAAATTAGGTAAAATAGGAACAAGTAGCTTTTCTGAAAATTCCTGATCTTCGGATTTAAATAATTTTTCCAAAATTTCTCGACCTAATGTAATAAATTGTTCGCGTTTATTAATGCGGACATAACGACGGATGGCGGCTTTGGCTTTTCCGGTTACAACAAATCTGTCCCATTCCAGAGAAGGGTGTTGGTTTTTGGCTGTCAAAACTTCAACTTGATCACCGTTTTGCAAAATTGTTCGTAACGGTTTAATTTCACCGTTTATCTTTGCGCCAACGCAGGTGTTACCAACCTTGGAATGCACGGCATAAGCAAAATCAACCGGAGTTGAGCCGACCGGAAGGCCGATCAGATCGCCTTTAGGGGTAAAACAAAAAACTTGGTCATTATACATTTCCAGTTTAGTGTTTTCCAAAAATTCATCGGGATTTTGTGCCTGATCCAAAATTTCCAATAGTTCACGGATCCACCGGAAATTTTTACCTTCGGTTTTTTGTCCCTGTTTATATGCCCAATGGGCAGCAACACCTTTTTCGTTAACTTCATGCATTTCATAAGTTCGTATCTGAACTTCAATACGAACATCCATCGGTCCGATTACACCGGTATGCAGTGATTGATATCCGTTGGGTTTGGGAGTGGATATATAGTCCTTAAACCTTCGCGGAACCATATGATATTTACTGTGAATGATTCCCAGTGCCTGATAGCAGTCGGCAACAGTTTCGACGCATATGCGAAATGCCATAATATCGGATAGTTGTTCAAATGATGCATTTCGCAGCTGCATTTTACGCCAAATGGAATAAGGTGATTTTTCTCGTCCGGTAATGGTGCATTTTATACCGTTGTCGGACATATCTTTTTCCAGTTGTGATATAATTTTCGGTACAATATCGCTGCCTTGTTCCCGTAAAAAGTTTAAACGTGCAACTATTGAGTCGTGGGCATCTTTGTACAGCTCGGCAAAGGCTATTTCATCCATTTCTTCCTTAACTTCATCCATACCGATGCGTTCGGCCAATGGAGCATATATATCCAATGTTTCGCGAGCTATTCGTGCTCGTTTTGAAGGATCGCAAAAGTGTAAGGTGCGCATATTATGGAGGCGATCGGCCAGTTTGATAAGTAAAACTCTGATGTCTTCCGACATAGCAAGGAGCAGTTTGCGAAAATTCTCTGCTTGTTTGCTGGAACCGGATTTATGTTCAATCATTGCCAGTTTTGTCAGGCCATCAACCAGCTGAGCAACCTGTTCGCCAAACAATTCTTGGACTTCTTCCAATGATGTATCCGTATCTTCTACGGTGTCGTGCAACAGAGCAGCTATGATTGTTGAACAATCTAATTTGTATTTGGT
>CADBPX010000054.1 GCA_902796625.1 uncultured Pseudomonadota bacterium | reverse complement strand
GTGCCGTATGGTCCGAAATCGCATGCATTTATTATCAAGACCGCTGAACTCTCACCAAAAACTTGTTTAAATATTCTTTGGAATAAAGCAGAGAATGATAGGAATGATACTAAGCAGCAAGTTCGTCCGAAGCAGATGTGGGAAGCTTATCAGGCTGTGGTAAATTCATCTTACGATTGGCATCAAAAGCAAATAAAGTATGCTCAAAGTCATTTTCCAAACTATGATAAGAATCAGCAAAATGTGCAGGAAGTTGATACAGTGCGATTCAACAAAGTGCAAGGATTGGGAAACGTTCCACTCAAGCACAATGCTAAAAAATCTGTCGGCCGCTCAACAAGAAGGAGCCGTGGTCGTTGATGGGATTAGATATTTAAATGATAAAATAGAAAAGGCCTGATAAATATCAGGCCTTTTTAAAGTTAAAACACATTATTTGCTTTCTACTTTGGCTGGTTTAGCCGGTTCGATTTTCTTGCCGTTCAAGTCATATTTTTCAACTTGGCCTTCAGCATTTAACTTTTCAACAATTTGAGCAACAGCTGATTGAGATAAGTTGTTGCGAATTTGCTGTTCAATATCTTGCAATGGTAAAGGTTTCGAATCGCGAACATCTTCAACATAAATGACATGGTAGCCAAACTCGGTCTTTGCCGGAACTTTAGAGTAAGTACCTTTTGCCAAAGTAAAGGCAACTTCAGAAAATTCCGGTACCATCATCTCTTTTGTAAAGTAACCCAAATCAGGTTGATCTTTAGAGTATTGACGGGCTAAGTCATCAAACTTAGCAGATTTTTCATCTAACTTTTTGATGATATCTTTAGCTTCTTGTTCGGTTTCAACCAAAATATGTTTAGCCTTGATTTCTTTTTGGCTCTTGAATTGAGCTACATAATCATCGTAAACCTTTTTAACCGCTTCATCGGTAACAGCTTCTTTGACCAGTTTATCAATGTACATTTGACGTGCTAATTCGTCTTGTAATGTAGCTAATTGCTTCTGGTATTCCGGTGTAGCCGCAATGTTTGAAGCCTTGGCAGCTTGAGAAGCCAGCTTGCTGTTAACCATAACATCTAAAGCATGATTATAGAAGTTTTCAAAAGAAACCTGGGCTTTAATTTGTGGGTTTTGCTCGTAAGCCTCTTTGATTTCGGCAACCGTGATTTGTTCGCCGTTAACAACAGCGGCAATGCCGTTATTTTTTTCTGCAGATACTTTGTAAGCAAAAGCGGCTGCAATCAAAACAACCAATGCTGCGGTTGTTGTGTAGATATATTTTTTTTGCATCAATACCTCCAATAAGTAATTCTTTCGTTCTTATCATATATACTTTATTTGTAAAATTCAAAGTATTTTTATAATTAGTTTATAACTTTTGTGCATACTCTTGACTTTGAACGCTGTTCAAACTAAATGTAGGATATGTTACACTATAGCTTTTAAGGAATATATATGTTAGGAAAAATTGCTCGTAAGATCTTTGGCAGTGCAAATGATCGTTTTGTGAAAAAACAGTATAAAATTGTTGAACAGATTAATGCTTTAGAACCGAATTTTATTAAATTATCCGATGATGAGTTAAAAAATAAAACCAATGAATATCGTGAACGGATTAAAAAAGGCGAAACTTTAGATGATCTTTTACCGGAAGCGTTTGCTACCGTTCGTGAAGCGGCAAAACGTGTTATGGGGCAGCGTCACTACGATGTGCAGCTTGTCGGTGGTATTGTATTGCATAAGGGTATGATCGCCGAAATGAAAACCGGTGAAGGTAAAACACTGGTGGCAACGTTGGCAGCCTATTTGAACGCATTGGAAGGCAAGGGAGTTCATATCGTTACGGTTAATGATTATTTAGCAAAGCGTGATGCCGAATGGATGGGACAAGTTTACCGTTTTTTAGGTTTAACGGTTGACTATATTGTACACGGGAAAAGTGATAATGAAAGACGAATGGCTTATAACGCCGATATCGTTTACGCAACCAATAATGAACTGGGGTTCGATTATTTGCGTGATAATATGAAGTTCAGCTTGTATGAAAAAGTACAACGTGATTTTAACTATGCTATTGTCGATGAAGTTGATTCAATTTTGATCGATGAAGCGCGGACACCATTGATTATTTCCGGCGAGGCGCAGGATTCTTCGGCAACTTATATCACCGTTTCCAAACTGATTCCGCATTTGTTGGATTCTGATTATGAAAAAGACGAAAAACACCGCACCGTTACTTTGACCGAATCGGGAATGGAACATATCGAGCAACTTTTGCGCGAGGCCGGTTTGATTAAAGACGGCTCGCTTTATGATATCGGTAATGTAAATTTGGTACAGCACGTTAATAATGCATTGCGGGCGCACAAAATGTTTCAACGTGATGTCGACTATATTGTTAAAGATGATAAAGTCGTTATCGTCGATGAATTTACCGGACGTATTATGGAAGGTCGGCGATTCAGCGACGGCATGCATCAAGCCTTGGAAGCTAAAGAAGGGGTAAAAATTCAGTCAGAAAATCAAACCTTGGCTTCAATTACATTCCAAAATTATTTTCGGCTGTATCCGAAACTTGCCGGTATGACCGGTACCGCTATGACGGAAGAAACGGAATTTAATGATATTTATCATTTAATGTGCGTGGAAATTCCGACTAATCGGCCGGTGAAAAGAGAGGATTTGCAGGACGAAGTTTATCGTACGGAAGGTGAAAAATATCGGGCTATTATTAACACAATTTTAGATTGTCACCGCCGTGGTCAGCCGGTTTTGGTCGGCACAACATCCGTGGAAAAGTCGGAAATAGTGGCTGACTTATTGCATCGGGCGGAACCAAGTTTGAAATTTGAGGTTTTGAATGCACGCTATCATGATCGGGAAGCGGCTATCGTGGCACAGGCCGGTGTTTCCGGAGCCGTAACTATTGCTACCAATATGGCCGGCCGCGGTACGGATATTCAGCTCGGCGGTAATCCGGATATGAAACTTAAAGAAATGCTGAAAGGTGATGAAACGCCGGAGCAAATCGCGGAATTAAAGAAAAAAATTGAAGCTCAAGTGGCGGCTGATAAGGAAAAAGTTTTAGCTGCCGGCGGTTTGTATATTTTGGGTACCGAACGACATGAAAGCCGGCGTATTGACAACCAACTTCGCGGACGTTCAGGACGTCAGGGCGATCCGGGAACATCTAAGTTTTTCCTTTCAATGCAAGATGATTTAATGCGGATTTTCGGCTCTGATAAAATGGGCAATGTCTTAAAACGATTGGGACTGCCGGAAGGTGAAGCCTTGGTTCATCCGTGGATTACCAAGGCCTTGGAAAAGGCACAGAAAAAAGTGGAAGAGCGAAATTTTGATATTCGTAAAGATTTGCTTAAATACGATAATGTTATGAATGATCAGCGCAAGATTATTTATGAAGAACGGCGGGAAATTCTTGAAGAAGAGGATCTTTCCGATACAATAAAGGATATGCGTGATGAGTATTTAGGCTCTATAATTTCTGCTCATGCACCTTATGGAACATCGGTCGAGGAATGGAATAAAGACGGACTGAAGCAAGATTTGCAGGTGGCAACAGGTTTCAGTTTGCCGATAATTAATTGGTGTAATGAACCGGAAATGGATAGCGAAAGCTTAAAAGATCGAATTTTGCAAGAAGTTGATGCTCGACTGGCTGAACGGGAAAAAGCATTGCCGGCTGATGTGGTTAAAATGGTGCAAAAGAGTATTTTACTTCAAGTTTTGGACCAGTTGTGGAAAGATCATATTGCGGCACTCGATTTAATGCGGCATACAATCGGATTGCGAGCATACGGGCAAAAAGATCCGCTCAACGAATACAAAAAAGAAGCGTTCAATATGTTTGCCAATTTGTTGTCGGTTCTGAAAGAACGAGTCAGTGTGGTGATTTGTCATACACAAATTCAGACGGATTCGCAAGATCAGATGAACCGAGCTATGGAAAAAGAACAAAACCGCAAAATGTCTATTCAGCATGACAGTAATATTCAGGAAGACGGTTCAAAACTTGATCCGCGGATTTTTGCCAATGTTTCACGTAATGATCCGTGTCCTTGCGGGAGCGGTAAAAAGTTTAAGCATTGTCACGGGAGGATTGTAAATTAACCAATGACAGATGAGAGCGCAAACATAACCGCTGAAGAGAAAAAACGACGGCAAGAGTATGCTGAAATTCAGCAACGTAAAGAATTAAGACATCAAAAAGAACAAAAAAAGAAGTTTTTGATGGTTGTCAGTTTGTGTGTTATGTTCGCTCTTTTGTTCGCCAGTATTTTTTTGCATTATACACACCGTTTTTTTCAATCTACCAAAAAACAATTAGCAGATTTAACCGATATAGAAGTTACCGTCAGTCAAATTTCTCAGTTGGTGGATAATATTCGGCAAATGTACATAATTCATCAAGATGAGAGAGTTTTGGCAAAGGAAAAATTGGTGGAGTATGGTGCAGTTCCGGCAGCTATGTTGCAAGGAGGTAGTATTGTAAATAATTTCGGCGGAAAAGTGCTTATTGAGGCATCAAAACCTTTGGAAAACGCTAAAGAATTTGTGATGTCTCCTACATTTAAAATCAGTTATCAAGGACTTAGTAAAGAAAATTGCGTGGCCTTGGCAATGATGGATTGGGGAGGAAAAGAACAAGGTTTGCTGGCTGCGGCAATCGGTAGCGTTGACTATCAGGGAAATGATACGGCTTTTACGGACATTGATAAAGAGGCTGAAAGGCAAAAACCGGTAAAATATAGAGATAAGTTCGGGCATATGCGCTATCGAAAACCGCATATGCATTTTAGTACCAATGTGGCGCGACCTGATGATAAGTTCGTGCCGGTGCCGTTTACACAGAGCCAGGCAGAACTCGGTTGTAATTGTTCCGGCACAAATTGTTCTTTTGCCTTGCATTACACCGTTTATAATGTTGATAAACCGCGGCATCAAGAAAATTCGCTGGAAATCAAAAAAATTATGCAAAATAATCTGCTGAAGAAAGTTGAGCAAAAAAAGTTGCATAATAAGCGGTAAAATATGCTCAATCAAATGCTTGGGTTTTAACTTTGAGCGTTGAAAAAATAAAAAAGGTATTGTAATCTTTCAGAAAAAAAGTATAATTTTTCTAGTTTAAATATTGATATTTTTGGGACATAAGTGATGTTAGATATTAAATTTATTGCCGATAATTCAGAGTGGGTGAAGAAAAGTTTGGGGCGGAAAGGGTTTCCGGCAGAAAAAGTTGATGAGTTGCTTGAAACTTTTTATGAGATGAATAAGCTGAAAACTTCTTCTCAGGCGTTGGCTGAAGAAAAAAATAAGTTAAGTAATTCAATAAAATCAGCTTCTGCCGAAGATCGTCCGGCTATTATTGCACAAAGCAAGGCGGTTGGCGAACAGTTTAAGGCAGAACAGGAAAAATTATCGGCCATTCAGGCAAAATTTGATGATATGATGTTGCGTATGCCGAATTATCCAAGCGAGGAAAGTCCAGACGGACCAGACGACAGTGCGAATGTTGTTCGTCGTAAGGTCGGAGAGATTCCGGCGTTTGATTTTACGCCGCACGACCATATTGAGCTGATGGAAATTAATGATTGGAGCGAAATGGAACGGATTGCCAAAGTTTCCGGTTCACGTACTTATGCAATTAAGAATGATTTGGCACAATTGGAACTTGCTATTCACATGATGGTGATGGATAAATTGCGTAGCCATGGTTTTACTTTGGTTACGGTGCCGGCAATTTCTAAGGAAAAGCCGCTCTATAATCAAGGATATTTGCCATTTGCGCGTGATGAAATTTATTATATGCCGGCTGATGATGTTTATCTTTCCGGAACGGCAGAATTAATTTTGAATTCATTGCGGGCCGATGAAATTTTAACTGAGGCAGAATTGCCAATTTTGTATGCTGGTTTTTCGCCTTGTTTCCGTCGTGAGGCCGGTGCTGCTGGCAAGGATACGCGTGGTTTGGTAAGAGTACATCAATTTTTCAAAACTGAACAGTTCGTAATTTGTAAAAATGATCTTGCCGAGAGTGAAAAGTGGCATAAAAAGCTTTTACAAATTTCCGAAGAGGTTTTGCAGGATTTAGAGCTTCCATATCAGGTGCTGGAAGTTTGTACCGGTGATATGGGGGCACCAAAATATCGACAATATGATTTAGAGGCGTGGGTGCCGTCACAAAATTGCTATCGCGAAACCCATTCTTGCTCAAATATTACTGACTGGCAGGCACGCCGGACAAATTTACGTTATCGCGCCAATGATGGTAAAATGCAGTATTGTCATACATTGAACAATACCGGTATTGCCACGCCGCGAGCTTTGGTGCCGTTTATGGAAGTTCATCAGCAAAAAGACGGTACAATTAAAATTCCGGTGAAGTTACAGCCTTACTTGGGAGGGCGTAAATTTATAGGTAAAAATGCAAAATAGAAGTTTTTGCTTAGCAAAGAGTAATTGTTTCCTTGAAAATAAGTAAGTGCCGGTCGTTATCAATGGAGAATTTAAAAATGCAACGTCAGAGTTTAAATGTTAGTGGTTTGCTGGTCGTTGCTTTCGATTGGGACAATACTCTGGCTTTAACGCGGGAAGCTTTAGTGAGGGCTATAAACGAAGTTTTGCATCAGCAGCAAATGCCAAATTGGGAGGTTGTGAAACAACAACGCAATCCGGACTTGTCTTTTCGTGATAATTTTGCCGTAATTTTCGGCGATCGAGCCGAAGAAATGTATGCTAAATATCGGGAAATTTATCTGCAAATTGCTCCACAAATTGTCAAAGTACCTGATGGGGCAACGAAAACTCTGAAACTGTTGAATGATTTGCAGATTAAAACGGTTATTGTCAGCAATAAAGAACGAGAATTACTTCTGAGAGAAAAAGATTATTTATATCCGCTCATTGAATTTGATCGAATAGTTTGCGGGCACGAGGCTCCACGAGATAAACCGCATGGCGAGCAGTTGATTTATGCCGTTCAAGGAATGGTAGATGTGATTAATCCGCAAAATGTGTGGCTGGTCGGCGATAGTCCGATGGATAGCCGATGTGCTCTCAGCGCCGGAGCCAGAGCTATTCGAGTTGGTCAACCGATTTGGAATTCGGCAGAAAGTGAGAGTGAGGCGGCAACGATTGACTATTTTGCCGATTTCGGTGAATTTTATAGAGCTCTGGAAGCGGAAAATCATGACAACTAAGAAAAAGAAACATCGCATATTACTGTGGAGCATTCTGATAGCAATAATTCTATGGGGTGTCGCGGTTAATGTAAATTATTTATGGCAAAATCCTTTTGCCAATTATGAAAAAATCACAGATTTCGGTAAAAATAAAAAGCACGAAAATCTGCAAAATCATGCAATGGCACTGCTTTTTTATAATGAGCGTTCGGAGAATAAAAATAAGCTGGCAACTTATTTACGGCACTTTGATAATTATAAAAAGCAGGAAATTAAAATGCTACTTATAGATAATAATAAAACGCCGGAATACCAAAATTTTCTGCATAGCTTGTTTTCTGAAATACTGTCGCAAGATAAGTATCGACAGGCATTGATAGTTTTTAATGGGGCAGAAAGCGAAGATTTTGCCGCTTTGATAAAAGATTTTTTGAAATTGGAGCAAATTGAAGTCGGAGATTTTTCCAAGCAGGATATTGCTGTTGAGGAAAAAATAAATAAGGCTTTGCAAGAAGAAGGAAATCTTGTGATTATGCCGGCTGATCTCAGCTCAATAATTTTACCGCAAAAAGATGATACGTTAGTTAATGAAGCAATTTATTTTGCCCAACAATATTCACTGAAAGCGAATGTTGTTGATACTATTGATACGCAACTTTCTGATTTTGCTGATGTATCTTCACTATTAGAGGAATATGATCTGAAATCAGGGGAAATTATTGAACAACAAAAGAAGGCATTAAAACTTTATGCCGAAAAATACGGCTCTCAGTTAATGCAATTTTTAAGACAAAAATTGCAGGGAAAAGAAAATATTAAACTAAAAGATGAGCATTTTTACGATCGTGGGAATATTTATGTTGAGGTTGTGGCAGATAATGTTTTGTTAACGGCTGTAAGAAAAAACAGCGCAGTGATAACAGCCTTGCGAGATATTGCCGAACAATTTTTACCTAAAATAAAGAATGATCAGATAAAGAGTATAAAAATTTATTTGCTTACCGATCTGGAATATGTTGAAGATCCGCATCAAATGTTGCAATCCGGATTTTTGGCCGCCGATGACGGAGTTTGGGTGGAATATCGGCATTTGTTTGGGCTTATTACAAGCGATAAAAGGTTGGCATCTGCGGATTCATGGCTAAATATATTGCATCAGGCGGCCGGAATTCCGGATATGGTTGTGGCGGAAGATGTTAAGTATTATAAATTTAAAACAGTGGAGATAGAGTATGAAAATTAATGGATTTGAGTTAAATTATTCGGCGGAAGATTTGCATCGTATGGTTAATGAAGAAATGCGGCCGATAAAATTGATAGATAAAGAACATGAATCTTATCAGTCATTATCCGACGGCGATAAAAAAGCTGTGGAACATCTGGTTAATGCCGCTCAAATTATGAATGATGTGGCATTGGAGATGGATCATCCGCTTAATTTGGTACAAAAACAAGCACTGGAAGTTGCTGCCGCGGAAAGCGAGTATGCCGCTGATGTCTTGCGATTATTTAATTCACTCAACGGTGTTGCCGGTTCAAACGGCTTGGATAAAAAACCGGTGGAGATATTTAAAGGAATACATGTTTTAGATGGGTGCAATTTCTATCCGCAAGATTTAACGGTTGATGAATTTCATAATATTATTAATCGTATGTTGGATATGGGATTATCCAAAGAAGTGGCCGAGATTTTAAGTGCGCGGACTATGGTGCGCCGTGAGGGGGATATTTTAACGGCTGTTGATTATACCGAATATTTTGCCGAAGAATTTGCGGAAATTGCCAATCAGCTCGAATGTGCAGCCTATTATACAACCGATGAATTGTTTAAGGATTATTTAGGGTGGCAGGCACAGGCTTTTTTGCAAAACAATGCGGAAATGGATATTTTAGCCGATAAGCATTGGGCGCAAATGCAAAATACACCGCTGGAATTTACGGTAAGCCGCGAAAACTATGATGATAAGATGACACCGACTATCTTTTCAAATAAAGATTTATGCGCGCGTTTGCGCCAATTAAAAATTGCGCCGGTACCGAAGGATAAAATCGGAATTCGTGTCGGTGTAGTTAATAAAAAAGGTACGGATTTGTTGCTGAAATTTAAAGACCAGATGGTGAAATTGGCGGATTTAATGCCACGTTGCCAAGATTATGTGCAAAATGTCGGCGGTAATAAAGGATTAAAGCAGACCATGGTTGATGTAGATTTGATTGCTCTGACCGGCGATTATGCAATGTGTCGCGGCGGAATTACCACGGCACAGAATTTGCCAAACAATGATAAGCCGGCTTTAACACACGGCGGCGGACGACGTAATGTATATCATCGGCAGGTGCGACAAAGCGGGGATAAAATTAAGGAAAAACAGATTTTAGATGGTC
>CADBPX010000053.1 GCA_902796625.1 uncultured Pseudomonadota bacterium | reverse complement strand
CTTCCTGAAAAGGTATATTTACTGCCAAACAAAATATCGCCGATAGACTTTTTACCTTGGTATTGATCAAAACGGTTAATAATAACGTTTGCAACCTGCTGAACCTGAAAATCTTCCAAACCACCGGTCTCGTGTACCAAAACGGTTGCCACCATATAAATGTTACTGGCCGTATATCCCGGAGAATTTCCCGTTAGTTCGTAGGCGCGCAAGCGAGCCATGCTCGCCACCAGGAGAGCAATTATCAGAATGAATATTTTTTGTATCTTATTCATTATTCGCCTCCCAAAAATACATTTCCGTAATCTGTAGCAAACTGTACAATAGGAATGATGATGTATTGAAATATTACGTCACTTGCATATTGTAGTACACACAAAGCCAGTGCAACCTTAAATCCCATAATCAAAATATTTTGTAACATTTTTCCCGGAGAAGTGGGATTAGTTGCGCTTACCTGTGTTAGTAAGTAATACAAGAGCCACAGCCAAAATCCGTATTTTAAAATCGTTCTTCCGAGTTTTACCGATATTTCTCCGCCCTTTACGGCAACTTTTAGAAAAGACTCAACCATCGTTTTGACGACGTTGCACATCCAGCAATCTCCTGCATCTCCTGCACTTTCTTCACCGGCTACGGCTGTGCCGCTCGCATTTCGGAAATCTTTTGTGATAGCCTCAATAGAACAGTCTTTTTTAGCTTTTGGTACGTCATCTTCGGCATAGATCGGAGATACCCATGTTAGCATGAGAAGTAAAATTGTGCATATTTGTATAACTAACTTTCTCATAAAATTTCTCCGTTCTAGTTTTTCTTCATTAAACTGGCACTGGCCTTAGATTTGTTTTTATCTTTACTCATCTTATTGCGCAATGCCTGAAGTCTTTCCGACATTTCAACAACAGTTGTAACAACTTTTCCGCCACCCATTGTGCAGATTGTTAATACGGTTTTGCCGATTGTTTGAATAAGCCCCACTAATTTTTTCTGCAGGTTGGCATTATTTGTATAGCCGCTGATGGCATTGGCCATTTCCAAAGATATTGCTGAAGCTTTGAGAATAATCATTCCCATGAAAAT
Organism: uncultured Pseudomonadota bacterium; assembly: GCA_902796625.1. Lineage (GTDB taxonomy): Bacteria > Pseudomonadota > Alphaproteobacteria > RF32 > CAG-239 > RUG410. Next base: position 2,001 of record CADBPX010000053.1, on the reverse strand, counting down.
CATAATCATTGGAACCAGGCCTAAATTTTTATATTTCTGCGGATCACCGACTTGGAATTCTTCGCCGTTGACCGTAAATCCGGTAAGCAGATATTCCATTGCGGAAATTGTTGTGGCAATAATCACTCCGAGGCACATCATTATAATTGAAGAACTGATGATAATCTTAAATCCCTTAACCGTCCACTTGCGAGTTTGTTCAAACGGGTAAAACATTATAAGAAACGGTACACAGAGAATCATCATATCCATACGGAAAATACTGTCTAACAGATATAAAACAAAGCCGAATTTTGCTAAAGTAAAAGCTATAACCAGAAAAATACCGGCAATCCATCCCGTAAACAACGATGACTTCAGTACTTGTGTCGCAATATTATAGCCGGAACTTAAACGGTCATTAACGGAGCAGGCCATGCATTCCATCATTTTTTCCGGCTCATCCGGAAAACCTTCGGCGGTGAATTGTACGGCACTGTTAATTTGGCATCCGTTGTCAAAATTATTAACATAGGCTTCGCAAATGAGCTCATTATCCGGTATGCTTTGTGCTGCCAGTAAAATGGCGCCTGTTTCGTTTTTACCCATGATCTTCATTAATTCGCCGGTAAATTCCAATACTGTCATATAAACCGGAAAGACAAAAGTATTCAATGCCGCATATACGTATTGTGGAGAAGATGCAAAAATGGCGCAAATTACGCAAAGAGCACCCTTTCGCATTATTTTAGTCCAGAATTCGCCCAAGGATTCCGGAGATGTTGTCGCTACGTGACGTAAAATTTGAAACAGCATCCATACAATAAACACCAACAAAACTAAGTTGCGAGCGCTGTCATTGGCAATTTGGTCATAAACATTCTTAGTCATGTCGCCTAAATTGCCATAAACTGCTTTAATTAATGTAGATTGCCAACAAGAATTTTGTTTTAAGGCACATTCATTATAAACACGGCCGTCAATGGTTTGTTCACAGTTTGCTTTAACAAAGGTATTGCTATTATTATCGCTGGTATCGTCGCCGCAAGCCGACAGCATAAAGCACGCACAAAAGATTATGCAGAATATTTTACAAAAATTATAAAAATTAGCAACTTTCATCTTTTTAGTCCTTGCACGCGTTTTCCTAGTTCTTTTATTGTAACATAAATCTTAAAAAATAAGTGTTACAATATGGTTAAATTTAAGTTGTTTTACTGTTTTGTCCGTTTATTTTACCCGAGGTTTCGATCGATCCGTCGGTATTGTAATGAACATAAGTTCCTTCACCGGATTTATCCTTCTGACTCTCATGCTGTTTGACACCTGTCTCATAGTAGGTTGTAGTTGAAGAGCTGCCATCGGCATTGTCTTTTTGTTCAGATTTTAATTGTCCGTTTTCATGCCAATCTCTGGAAACTTGGTTGCCCTCGGCATCACGAGAATATTCGTGATTTTTGTTGCCATTGCGATCATAAGTTACAAACGATGTACTGTGATCGGCATTTTCTTTACGTTCGGATTTTAATTGACCGTTATCATGATATTCTCGGGTTAATACCGGTTTATCATCTTTTAGCATACCTTCGGTTTTAATCCGACCTTTTTCGTCATACGTTTTGTATTGTTGTGTTCCGTCGGCACTGGTTACGCGTTCAGAACTGATCTGCCCGTTGGCAAAATAATCTCGTTCGGTAATATTACCATTTTTATCCACCGTTCTGTTGCTGTTTGGCCGCTCACCCATTGCTGTTCCCGTATTAGCTGTTGGTATGGCTCCCGATACGGTATTGGCGTCTGTCGGCGTGGTCTTTGGACTTTGAACCACACGGCTACGATTGCCGTCTTTCGGCGATGGTGAAACAACTGAACTTTGTGTTTGGTCATCAGCTTGATTACTTGGATTCTTACCTATGCCTTGTTCTGCACCGCTACGTTCTCCGGCCTTTGGTGATACCGCAGAATTTTGTGGCTGATTATCAGCTTGAGTTGTATTATTACTTCCGCTGCCAGGAGGCGGAG
>CADBPX010000052.1 GCA_902796625.1 uncultured Pseudomonadota bacterium | reverse complement strand
GAAGAGGGTTTGACAAGGAGCCGCCGGCAGACGTAAGTATGCCGGTCAGCTTTAGCTGATAGGCGACGCAGCGGCGCAGATTTTTTTAATAAAATATCTGCTGATAAAAGCTAGTATATTCAATAGCCACTTTTCTCATCACTGCCGATAGCTTTGATTAAATTCAGTATCTGCAAGCGTTTTTGCTGATCATGAATTTTATTGTAATAATATAAAAATTCAAATTCCTCTTGCCGAAGATTATATGTACTTTTATCACCCAACATATAGTTCATGCAGTTATAACATTTCCTTGCAGCTTCAAAATCGTTACCGTTATTAATTTTTACCATTTCAGTCACCTATTGTTTATGTTTTATAAATCTATTTGTAGACTATTTAAATTTAAAATACAACTGTTAGATTTAAAATAATATTAGTATAAACTTTTGAGTGAGTCAATAGTGTTAAACGGACACAAAAAAACAGCCCTATTACCATTAACAGAGCTGTTTATAAGTTTAGCAATTTATCAGCGTTGCATAGGTATCAGCATAATTTCAACCCGACGATTTTGCGCTCTTCCTTCCTCGGTATTATTGGAAGCTATCGGATTGGCTGCCCCGACGCCGTTAATGCTCATACGATTCAGGTTGACACCGCGTAACGACAGATAATTAGCCACCGCCTGAGCGCGACGTTGCGATAACGGAATATTTATTTTATCGTTACCGGTACTGTCGGTATAACCGACAATTTGCAAAATAGTCTTATCATATTCTTTTGCCACCAAAGCAACCGAATCCAATACTGCATTGGCAGAAGTTTTGATCACGGCTTCATTGGTATTAAAAGTAATGCTGTTCGGCATAATCAAACGCACGTTATCACCATCGCGCAAAACTTGCACTCCGGTTCCTGCCAACTGCTGACGCAATTTGCTAGCTTGTACGTCCATATAACCTCCGGTAGCTGCACCGGTGGCCCCACCGATGCCGGCACCGATTAATGCACCTTTTTCGCCGCCGACCAAAGCGCCAACTCCGGCTCCGACTGCGGCACCGATTCCGGTTCCCCATGCCGTTTTGGAAACTTTGCTTTCACCGGTATACGGATCCGTTGCACACGCGCCTAACATACATACTGCTAACAAACTTAAAATTATTTTTTTCATTTTTATCTCCTTAAAAATTGGCAATCCTTGCCAGAGCTTCTTCAACTTTAGCCTTATTTTCCAAAGCTTCGGACTGCCGACGTTTTTCTTCTTCGACAACTTTGGCCGGTGCCTTGGCGACAAAGCTTTCATTATTTAATTTACGGGCATAACCCTCCAAATTTTTATTCAGTGTTTCCAATTCTTTATTCAGACGTTCACGCTCGGCAGCAAAATCAACCACACCTTTCAACGGAATCAAAATTGTTGCCTCACGACAAACGGTTTGCACCATATCTTTGCTCACCTCTTTGTCGGCCAAAGGAGCAAGTTCTTCTAAACGTGCCAATGTGCAGATTAATTTATTTTGCCGCGCAATGGTCTGCAAATCTTGAACATTACCTTTAACATAGGCGTGCAATTTAGCTCCGGCCGGCAAATTCATAGCCGCCCGCAATGAACGAACCGCAGAAATAAAATCAATTGCCCAGTCAATTTCTTGGGTATCTTGGGCATCAACTTTAATATCTGTCGGCCATGTCATATTTATCAGTTTATGCGAACGCTTGGTTAAATTATTCCATAATTCGGTTGTAATAAACGGCATAAACGGATGTAAAATTACTAAAATCCGATCCAAAACCCATGCGGCAACCGCGCGAGTTTCCTCAATATCTGCGGCATTATCACCATAGAATATCGGCTTTGTCAGCTCAATATACCAATCACAAAAAGTTCCCCAAACAAATTGATATACCGCATTGGCACTCTCGGAAAAGCGATAACTGTTAAGACTTTCAGAAACGGCTTGTGTAGCCTCATTGGCTTTGGCAATAATCCATTTATTAATCTCCAACTTTGCATCAGAGATATTAAAGTTTTCAGCTTCATAACATTTATTCATTTCACAAAAACGAGCGGCATTCCACAATTTTGTGGCAAAATTACGATATCCCTGAATACGCGAATCTGACAAATTTATGTCGCGGCCCTGAGTTTCGGAAGAAGCCATGAAAAACCGCAAAGCATCAGCCCCGTATTTTTCGATAGTTTCCATCGGATCTACCGTATTACCTTTAGATTTGCTCATCTTGCGCCCTTGTTCATCACGCACCAAGCCATGAATGTAGCACTTTTTAAACGGAACCTTTTTCATCATGTACATGCTCATCATCATCATACGAGCCACCCAGAAGAAAATAATGTCAAAGGCCGTTACCAATACCGATGTCGGATAAAAAGTTTGTAAGTATTTATCATTATCTGGCCATCCCAATGTTGAAAAGGCCCACAAACCGGAAGAAAACCACGTATCCAAAACATCAGTTTCGCGAACCAACTCAACACGATGTCCATAATATTTATCAGCTTCAATTTGTGCCTGTTCTTCTGTTTCCTCACAGAATATATGCTTATCCGGTCCATACCAAATCGGCATTTGATGTCCCCACCACAATTGCCGAGAAATACACCAAGGCTGAATGTTATTCATCCATTCAAAATATGTTTTTTCGTAAACTGCCGGAATAAATTGCATTTCCCCGTCCTTAACGGCACGACGCGCTTCAACCGCCAATTTCGGTGCATCAACAAACCACTGGTCCGTCATATACGGTTCAATAACCACGCCGCTACGATCGCCGTACGGAATAACCATCGGGTGATCTTCAATCTTCTCCATTAATCCGAGTTCGGTTAATTTCTCAATTGTTTTAACGCGAGCTTCTTGTGTTGTCATACCGGCAAACGGGGTATTTTCATTTAACGTAGCATCAGGGTTAAGAATATTGATCATTGGTAAATTATGACGTTTACCTACTTCAAAGTCGTTAAAATCGTGAGCCGGTGTAATTTTAACCGCTCCGGTACCTTTTTCCGGATCAGCATGTTCATCTCCGACAATCGGAATTACCCGATTTACAATCGGTAAAATACAATTTTTCCCGATTAAATGCGCCAAACGCGGATTTTCTTTAGAAACAGCCACCGCCGTATCGCCGAACATAGTTTCCGGACGCGTAGTTGCAATATGAATAAACTCGTTAGGATTATCTTCCAACGGATATTTATAGTAATACATTTTGCCGACGGTTTCTTTTTGTACTACCTCAAGATCTGACACTGCCGTTTCCAACTTCGGATCCCAGTTTACCAACTTTTTGGCTTTATAAATCAAACCATCTTTGTAAAGTGAAACAAAAATTTTCCGTACGGCATGTGAAAGACCTTCGTCCATGGTAAAGCGCTCACGGCTCCAATCACATGAAGCACCCAAACGACGTAACTGTTTGCAAATCGTCCCGCCGGAATATTTTTTCCATTCCCAAACGCGATCAATAAATTTTTCACGTCCCAAATCATGACGCGTTAAACCTTCCTGAGCCAGATTACGCTCCACCACCATCTGGGTTGCAATACCGGCATGGTCGGTTCCCGGTTGCCATAAAACCTTTTTACCCAGCATGCGGTTGTAGCGAATCAAAATATCTTGCAATGTATTGTCAAGCGCGTGGCCCATGTGCAAAACGCCGGTTACGTTTGGTGGCGGAATGACAATAGCAAATGCCTCTTTATCTTCACGCATATCCGGTATAAAATCACCGTTATTTTCCCATTTGGCATAAATATTCTCTTCAAAATCCTTCGGATTATAATTTTTTTCTAACATCATTTTTTCCTGTAAATTTAATTAACGCATTCAAGTTCTTTTAAGCGGGAGGAAGCGCACCTCAAATAAGGTTATTTGCCTTCCTTTACGCGCACTCGAACACCTAAAACCTGAGGCCGGCGGCTGAAATAAGTTTTATATTTTTTCATCATTTTTTTTGCCACATCATCAAAGCTCCAAACCCCGAGTTGGTAAGGAATATCTTCTCGCTTAACCAACATATTTTTCGAAAGCTCGATAATATCACTGTTTGCAACCGGTGCGCGCGCGGCATCGGTCGGCAAAAACGACTTAAAATATTTTTTTCTTTCTTTTTCTACAATAGCCTCGCGAATCGACTTCAAAATATCGTCTATTGAGGCTTCTGCCATATCTTCCATTAAAAATATACCCCAAGCAAACAAATTAACTTGGGGTATATTAGCAGATTTAATTTAGTTTCGCAATAGCTTTATGCGATTAAATTGCATAAAAATTAGTAGTTTTCGGCGCGCAATTCAAAATAGCTGCGTGCATGAGCGCAAACCGGACAAGCTGCCGGTGCTTCAGTGCCGACAATAATGTGTCCGCAATTACGGCACTCCCATACCTTAACGGTCGAACGCTTAAACACTTCTTGCGTTTCAACGTTTTTCAAGAGCGCACGATATCTTTCTTCATGCGACTTTTCAATGGCCGCCACACCGCGAAATTTTGCCGCCAATGCTTCAAAACCTTCTTTTTCGGCTGTTTGAGCAAAGTTTTCATACATATCGGTCCATTCATAATTTTCACCTTCAGCAGCAGCCTTCAAATTAGCGGCTGTGTCGCCGAGTTCGCCCAATTCTTTGAACCACAATTCGGCATGTTCCTTTTCGTTAGCTGCCGTTTTGGTAAAAATTTCCGAAATTTGTTCAAAACCTTCTTTTTTAGCCACGCTGGCAAAATAAGTATATTTGTTGCGTGCCTGACTTTCGCCGGCAAAAGCCGTCCATAAATTCTTTTCGGTTTGTGTTCCGCTATATTTATTTGTCATGATTAGTTCCTTTTTTTAGGTTAAATTTAGTGTTTATGTATATATCTGATTTTGTAAATAATCGCAAGCAAAATTGACTCTTATCAGATAAAAAACGCAAAATTGGGGTATCTTTATTTCTTTTCATAACGGTGCAACACCCGATACAGCGCCGGTCGCATATGCCTACCCTGCCAAATACCACGTTTATATTTTTCTGCCATATCTTCTTCTGTGGAAAATTTTTCATCACGATAGGTTCGCGCCCAACCGCTTTGAACCATTTCGCGGTTCAGTGATTTTTCACCGGCAAAACACTCACAAATCTTTCGCTTAAATCTGTCGATATTCTCAGCACATTCGCAGTGCACTTTTTTATCCGTAATCAACTTTTGCAAATACTGCAACGCTTCTTGTCCGCATTCATAATCGCCCCCGTTTTTATCCTCACAAGTCTGCAAAAATTCCGGTGCGTCAATACCGTCCAAACGCACCCGTACGCCGTCAACTTCCAGCGAATCGCCATCTTTCACAACGACTTCTGCTACGCACATATTTGCCCACAGCAACAGAACCGTAAAAATCAATTTTACCATTTTTCACCTTCGGTGTTATTGTAATCAGTTATTTT
>CADBPX010000051.1 GCA_902796625.1 uncultured Pseudomonadota bacterium | reverse complement strand
GCCCGACAAAATCTCGATAAACCTCCGGTGATGATAAATATTCCACAATCCCGCCATAGCCCCATCGTGTCCGCATTTCCTGTTCATCATTGATAACCGTATTACGCAAAGAAACGTACTGTTTTATAAACATCTCCAGCATCTGATTTTCCGAAGACATTTTCGAAGTTATCGGCTCATAACGCACCATATCCTGTGAACTGCTTTGATCTTTGACAATCAGCAACGGCTCCACCATAAAACCGGAGGCAAGTCGAAAAACCACCAGTGACGAGCATAAAAAGAAAGCCAGTGAAATAATCGCGCAAAGAATCACCAAACGCGACAGCCAACGAAAATACACTTCCTTGCCCGTTACACTGTTACTGTTATCATCGGTAATATAATCCGGATGATAACTCTGCGTTGTCGCCTGTTGCCCGCTGATTAAAAGTCTTTTAATACCACTGCCTAATTCTACCAACTTACACCTCGGTTATTTATTGTAATAAGATGAGCAATACGGCGCCGGAATAGCAGAAATTTGCCGTGCCATCTCCTCGGCAACCTTTTTCTGATATTCTTGGTTCAGAGCCTGATTAGCCTCATAGTTCTTAATTTTTTCATCTAATTCGTCTAGGTCTTCATCACCAGAGATTACAACTTTTTCATCGCGGTCCTTTTTCATAACGGCAATTTCATGCTTAACGGCATCAATGTCGTCTTGTACTTTTTCCGTTTTAACATTCAGCTTTGCAAGTTCACCCTCGGCACGAGTTATAAAGCCTCCTTTATAGGCATCTAACTTATCACCGGCCTCTTTGAAATCAGCATCATTGGTTAAATCAATGTCATCAGGAAGGTCATAACCGATTTCGCTGAACATTGTTTTTAATGCCGTCTGCAAATCAATAATTTTTGTCTGCAGCTCATCAAGCATATCAACAGCTTTACGTTCCATTTCAACATTGTTTAAATAATCTCCGAACTGATTTCGCGTCAACAATGATCTGGTTCCTAAATAAATCTGTGCATCGTGTTCCAGACTTTTTTGTTTTTCTTCCTGCAAAATTTCTTGATTCGCCCAATATGCCGCTTTTTGCAAAGCCGGATTAAAGGTTAACTTATAGCGATTACTTTCACCAAATTGGCCGCTTATGCCTAACGGAATACGAAAACGCATATCCGGAACATAAGCCAAAATATTACCTAATTCACTGGTTTGGGTTATATCCTGCGGTTCTTCTTCCATAACATCATTAACATTATTAAAGGTCAAACCATACTTAACTTCGTTATCAACTACATATTTTTTGCCTTTATGGGTAGTAATGCTCAATCCGCGGCATTGCGGAAGTTCCTTATATGCCGCAACATCGGCTGTTTTATCAATCGTATAACCGATAAATTCCAACGCATCACTGCGAACATCAATCACTTTGCCTTCTAACAAACATGGGAATGTTCCGGAGCGCAGATATGCTTTTTGCGGATTTCCCCGTTCAAACAAAGATTTCCAGTTCATATCCTTTTCAACAAAAGCGTGTTCGCGTAAAATATATTGCCAAATTACCGGAATATCAGCACCGGACTGTAGAAAACTTTCCGCCGTAACCGTTACATCTTGATTATTCCACGGAAGATCATCGCCTTTGTAATATTTATCAACATTGTCGTAGTCCTGCATATCAAAGTGGAAAACTTCACGTAACGGCGCTGATGTAAATTCAACCGGGCTCTTCGGAGCTTTAAGATCTCTGCGCTTGCCTTTGATGCCGACAAAATAGTCATCATCGGGCGTTGTACAATATTCATCTTTGCAGTCTTCCTCGAGCAAATTCAGCATTTGAGCCAGCAATTTTTTGCCAATTTCCGCACTGATTGCATTGGAAACACTAAAGTCGCAATCAAGCGTTTCCAAATTGATGTTGGTTAATTTATCAATAAGATCTTTGTGTATCTTTTGGACCTCATCGGCATTAACCGAATAGTAAATGGCTTCGCTGTCCTGCATAGCTTTATACTTATCCAAAGCCTTGTCAATCTGTGTTGATGCATAATTACCGATACACTGGCTCAAACCGGTAACGATACCAAATACCGGTATTTCTGATGCAACATTTATTTTTTCCGTTATACTGTCATGAAGGTTCTGCTCTTGTTGATCCATTTCCGCTGCATTTTGCGATATAGCATCACTCATCTGCAAAACCAACAATTTCTTTGCTTCATTTACAGCTTTTTGAACGTCTTCCAATTCTTTATTTTTCTGATTTATCTGTGCACGCAAACGATTTACTTTTTCTTCTAAGGTTGCTTTGTTACCTTCGGCACGAACTTTGTCATATTCATGATTATTTATTGTAGCATTTAACTCCTTTTTCAGCGGATTTTTATCATACACACCGTCATCATTATCTCGATCGGCATAAAGTTCATCAACATATGCCAATGCTTCTTTAGCTTCCGGAATCGTGCTTTCAGAATCGGCAATAACTTCATTACTGTTGCTATATGCTTCTTGAGCTTCATCAAGCTCATCACCCAACCTATCCAATTCACTATAGATTGCCTGTTCACGTACTAGCAAATTGCTGATACCGGCATTTTTTCGGATAGCTTCATATTTTTTGGCGTTTGCCTGTAATTTTTGCTCCAAAGTATCTTCCGGTAAATTTTCTTCACCCTCAGTTAAAGCGGCAATTTTCTGCAAATTTTGTTGCTTTTGTTGCTCGGCCGTAATCACAGTACCATCTTCGTTTTGGATATTGGTAAACGGTATCAAATTGGCAGCTTGCTTGGCAATATTGGCCAATAAAGCCATTGAATTAGTTTTTTCAACCATATAATCTTTGATGTTTGCATATTTACCGGCAATATACTGATCATAAAATTCCTTTTGATCATTCCATAACGGAAACTTTTTCTTGGCCTGCGCAAAGCGTGGGGACGGACTGACTAAATCATTAGCCATTTCTTTGCTGACAACCGAACCGAGTGTCCAGTTAAGCAGACCGTTTTTGCGCGCTTCAGCCTCAACATCTTTTTGTTCGGACGGATGTTTGATTTGTTGATTTGATTTATCATCATAATTTTTATCGGCCGTCAACTCATTCAATCTCGGTGTGTTCATATGTAAATCACGATCCTGCGGCGAAATATACGGCGATTTTTTGTCCTCGGCTCCTTCTGTCAACCCTTCTTCAAATTTTTCGAAATCTCCTTCTGCCAGATAAGCATTTTCGGAATTGGTTGCTTCCTGTTTCTTGGCTTCGGCATAAAGTCCCAATAAATATCCGGAAATTCCGGCTCGTTCCGTCATATCACCAATACTTTTAACATAACATTTGTGTGTTATATCTCCAGGACACAAAATATCGAAATCTCCCTTACTGGCCGAATCATCGGTAGATTTTTTCTCTACATCATAATGACAGTACATATCTAACTGATAAAAACCGCAATTTTTGCCACGCCAAGATAACATTGAATTCTGGTAATGTTTGTCGGCAAAATGATTAACGCATTCTTCGGATATGCGCAAATTTTCCTGCACTGCCGCATGATATGCCTGCATTTGTTTATATTTTTCCAAAATTTCTCTAAAACTTGCCAGACTTTGTTTTTTATTGTGAGCTTGTTTGGCTTTATGCACATAATCGCGAATGTTATTTATACTTTCCAATGCCGCAAAATCAGCTTCTTTGCCGGACATAGGATCAGCCAAACCTTCAACATGATTTAATGTGGCAAAACCGTCGCCTTTTGCTTGCGGTGCCGCATATACATCCAATCCGCAGAAGGACAAAATACCGATAATTCCAACCAATACATAACTTTTTTTCATTGTTTTGCTCCCCTGCATTTTTTAGTTACTCTTTTCCGTCTTTCCGGATGCCTCATTGGCCTTTTTAGCTTCATTTAGCAAGTCACTGCCGGACATAATATCTTCATCACTCAATTTCTCGGTTTCAGACATCACTTTAGCTATTGAGCCGGTCATCATAACTGACTGATATTGAGCATTCAGCGAGACAATTTCTTCGTTATAGCGCATAATTGTATCGTAAATCCGAGCCGCCTGTAATGCTTTCTTTTTCTGACACATTGTCGGCTGTTCATTTTCACCGTTATCACCGGTTTGTTCTCCGGTATCGGTTGCTGCATCACTGGCACTTTGACCTGAACCGTTATTACATTTATATTCTTCTTTGCATTCATCAGATCCGGCCAAACATTTTTGCATTTCATCTAAAGTGGTCAGCATACCTTGCAAATCTTTTTCCATTTCGCGCACGGTTATATATATTTCAACCACCGAATCAACTTTAAATTCTTCGAGAATTTCATCGTAATAATTTCTCTCTTTTTCACGCTTGGAAGGATAATGCAAAAAATATTTCACGTATGCTTCTTTGAGTGTCTTTTCATCTTTCATATAATCATTATCGGCAATTGTCCGCGAATAAGAAACCATCTTTTGCGGTGAGAACATCCGCCCCATCAGGTTATTAAATGCCAACATTCCCATCGGAGAAACAATATTCAAAACGCGTCTTTTTAAGTACTTAACATCTTTTAAACGCTTAAATTCTTCTTTAGCGGCATTGTATTGCTGAATATAGCTTGATACTAAGCGCAAATCGCTGGCAATACAGCTGGCGCAGAATTGCGGTGACGATAACTGCAACGGTGTATAATCGGGCAAAATAGCCTTGGCCTGATGACTATACCCCAGCACCATTAAGATAAGTAAACTTATTATTCCGTATTTTTTCATTTCCTTATCCTCCCGCTAAAATCTCAACAAATCATTGAGCTGTCTTGAGCTTTCATTAATCATTTCACCTTTGGCTCTTGACAATGTTGTATCGCCGGCTCGTGTTTTTTTGGCGTTCATTGAATAGTAATTCAAATCAAACGACGTAAAATCATGGCTGTAATTGCGTAGCGTATATATGTTATTCCACGACTGAAGCGATGTTGCAGTATCCAGACGTATTTTAGCCAAGTTTAACTGCGTAAATAAAGCCGCCGCCTTATCCAGTTCTATCAGAGCCAAAATTTTCATATCCTCAGCGCCGGTAAGCGTATCGGCTTTTCCGGCACCATCACGCAAATTCCCCAATCTTTCTTTTATCTCTTGGGTTTGCATATTATTATTGGTCGCCACATATAATAAATCAACCACCGCATTATAATATTCCTCTTGCCGATTTTTACGTACTCGCTCGATATTTGCCGCTACGGCCAATTCCGACTTTTTCAGGAATAGCTTTTCTAAATATTCCTTATAAATTTCATCTTGAGAATCTTTGGCATTTTCTCCCAATAATGCATTAATTTCTTTTGTCGCCTTATCGGTATATGTGTTTAAGCTGACATATTTTTGCATTTCGGCCGTAGTTCTGGTAAGCTCTTGATTTTGGCTGGCTACATAATTTTTCCAGCGCAACAAATTTGGACTCGGCTGCGATGACATAACTTCGACCAATTGCTTTTGTAATTCAGCCCGCTGCGCAACATAAGCCTCAATATTTTCCTCGCTATCTTTTACTTTGCCGTCAGCAGCGGCATTTATTAAAGCGTCAAGAGTTGCTATCTCCGTTTTAATTTTTTCAGCGGTAATCTGCTGACGCATTCTTTCCGCTCTTTCTATATCATCGGCAACATACTGTGCCGAGGCCAAATCGAGGCGCAGATTTTTATAGTTATTTACCTTATCTTCCCACACATTAATAGTGCCAGGAATACCTGTAGACTGCCATAGGCTGTTGGCGTTAAAATTTCCGCTCATAACTTGAGACATTAAATTCCCGTGAACTCCGCCGGCAACACTGTTTAATCCTCCCGGCAGTAAAGTATGATATAAGGCCATACCTTCCGGACCGAATTTACCTCCGATTGCCGTTTCAACAAACATTACCTTTTTCTGCATAATGAGAGTTATTTTCTGATTAACATTTTCTATGCGCTCTCTAACTTTATTAACCCGCATCAAAAAGTCCGTAACCGGCGAGATAAAATCCAGCTTTACCACTGCTTGAGCCGGAGCCGTAATACCAAACGATAACACGGTAAGCGCGGCAACAAGTATATATTTAGAAAAACGTGTCATCATTTTTGTCCTCCATTATCTCCATCAGTCTGGTTCGGCGACTGGCCTTGTCCGGAAGCGTTATTATTTCCTTGATTATTCTTACCCTGCTCAATAACACCGGTTGTTGTATTATATCCGGTGCCGAAAGCATCATTTACATTATTTATAATATTGCTGACATCGCCACCGCTTCTTCCTATATTTTCAGCATTGCCGACAACACTTCCGGTTGCACCGGTAATTGTTCCGATTGTTGATATCGTTGAGTTACCTAAGCCGCCGCCTAAACCGCTTGCGGCACCGCCTAACTGCTGTAATGCACCGGAAGCGCTACCACCGTTAACGACGTAGCGTCCGGCATCATAAACTCCCACACCGGTATTGGTAATTGTCTGC